>JAUHWR010000003.1 GCA_030427385.1 Alphaproteobacteria bacterium
TAAGGAACGTCTGATCTACCGTCTTGGCTACGCCGATTTCCGTGGAATCGGGCTTTGATTGAGCAGACAGGAACCGATTTTGGGCTCGTAGCGCCAGAATTGGCTGTCGTGAGGCCCCCAACGCCTGATTTTGGGCAGACTCGTCCTCATGCCATCAGCTTTCTTCGAACAAGAAACAAGTTGCCAAGGGCGAACAGCGTAAAGAGCTGCGCGCGGTTCTTGGTGAGACCACGGTAGCGGGTCTTGATGTATCCGAACTGGCGCTTGATCACCCGGAAGGGATGCTCAACCCGGGCCCGCACCTTGGCGATGATCCGGTTGATGTCTTCATCGATAGGATCCAGTTCACTGCCCTTGGGTGCCTTGCGCATGACGCCCCAGAATTTGTCAGGCCCTGAAAACGCAACCTCCCGCGCGGCGCTGACATACCCCTTGTCGGCCCAGACCGATGTCTCTTTGCCGTGCAATAGGGCGTCCCAGACCTGGCTGTCATGGGTCTTCGCCGTCGTGGTCTCAAGGCTGTGCACGATGCCGCTCTGGGCATCGACACCGACATGCGCCTTCATTCCGAAGAACCAGTCGTTGCCCTTCTTTGTCGATGACATCTCGGGATCGCGCGCCTTGGCCTCGTTCTTGGTCGAGGACGGCGCATCGATAATGGTCGCGTCCACCAACGTGCCCGAGCAAAGCGTGATGCCTTGATTGGCGAGGTGAATGTTCACCTCGACAAACAACTTTTCGGTCAGCTGATGCTTCTCCAGCAGGTGGCGGAAGTTCAGGATCGTTGTTTCGTCAGGGATGCGGTCGTCTCCAAGTTCAATGCCCGCGAACTGGCGCATGGCGTCGCTATCATACAGCATCTCCTCTGCCATCGGATCGCTGAGCGCATACCAGTTCTGGAGGAAATATATGCGCAGCATCGTCTCCAGCGGCATGGGCGGCCGTCCACCCTTCGGTCCGACCTTCGGGTAATACGGCCCGATCAAAGCCAGCATACCCGGCCAAGGCACAACCGCATCCATCTCGGAGAGAAACTTCTCACGCCGCGTCTGCTTCTTCTTCATCGCTTGGCGGAGACCGGGAAAGGCGGGCTGCTTGGGCATCGGCGAGGCTCCATTGTCGTCCCCAACAGTCTATCTCAAACCGCTCAACACGCGAGGTTTTTCAGACTTTCCCCAAAAGAAAAGACATGGAAAAGTAATAGAAAAGAAAAAAAGGGGACGGATTTCTGCATACTCTTAGCTCGGAGCTGCGTGAGCAACTTAATTAGATTGATGTTTGGGAGGTGCATTAAGTGAAAAAACAAAAATTTAAGAAAAAATATTTCCTCATTTTTTGGAGTGTGGAGATTCATGTATTATTTGCCCGGGCGATTTAATCAATGCCTTGATGAGTTTCGTGAAAATTTCTTTTCCCTAAGATAGTCAAAAGCGCATTGGTGCACTATGATGATAATCTTATCAGAAGATTAACTTAAAATTATAACTGTAAGCGCTGTAATTGCAACATTTTTTTGCGCCTATTGCTCTGAAGCAAGCGACTAATGCTTTTCAGTAGCGGAACCGATTCAAAACTATGAAGCGAATAGCGCTTCAGCATTTACATGAGCTTGTGTCATCAGTTCTCACGCATCTCACGCGATGCTTTCCTGTTTTAATATCACCATAAAACTCACCGTTCTCAAAGAGGAATACATAGGCTTCCGTTTCACTTTTTTCGAGTGAAGTCCAATAGAACCCAGGCGTTAGCCCGGCTACACTTTTCTGATTTCTATATATGATTGATAACTCTTCAGGTGAGGGTAAAAACCAATCTTGGTTCCCAAGCGCATATAAGTTGTCGCAGTAGTCTGCCGCAGTTCCGGCATTCATTGAATTGTTTATGATTTTCTCTGTATTTAGTGCTCCACTGGCCACATGCTTAGCACCAGTCAGCCTATCTGTGACGCCCCATGAAAGTGAACTCGGAGCGTCGTAAGGGGTTGTGAAGAGGCTCTGACCAGTTTTTTTCAGACGTCCTGCGCAAACTCCGCTTCGCTCGCAAATATTGTTCTTCTGCGACTCAGCTAATTTCAACTCTGATTCCGTCTCATTAATGAAGCTCTCTATGGAATTATCTTTGCCGTAAGAAAATTCTGATGCTAGTGCTCGACTATCCTCATGTGAAATGATTATCCCAAGAAGTATAAGTGCGAATATCTTCTTAAATTTTCTCAATCAGTATCTCCTGCTTAAATATTTGAACGGCTACGTCGTTAAATATGCAATTAGGCTTTGAATTTCTTCTTGGGACGCCTCTGGGAAAAATCCAATAATTATATTCTGTGGCGCTACTTGTATTCTCTTTGAGAATGATGTCATGATCATCGCTTGCTCTTGCATGGTAAGATTTTCATACTTTCGAATAATGCTCATTTGTTTAATCCTTGTAAAAAGACTCACTCTACATTAATTTACGCACTTTGCAAAATGGGCTCGAATTAAATTTCTGGTTTATCTTTCCAACCCATGTTTTGCGTTGTTACGGCCCAGTCTTGATTGGAAGTGTTTTCAGTCATGGCAGCTAATCCATTCCGTTGGAAGGTTTCACTTAGGCGAATCTTCAAATCGTCTTTGTTTATTGGCAGAATTATGTAGTCTGTTACTTTTGCCTCACATGCCTTAAAGACGTCAGTTACCTTTTTCAAAGGAGATAGAACAATTGTCGGTAGCGATCTATTGGGGCTTCGAATGTCTTCTCTTATATTTCTGAGGAACGAAATCGTCTCTTCATCCCCTTTCCATACTGCGAATACTAATTGTGGAACCAGCCTGCGGCACTGTTCGAATGCCTCTTTGCGATTTGTTGAAAAATCATAATTTTCTGGCGCGCAATTCAATTCCTCCATGGCGGCTCTTATTAATTCATAGTTATTGCGGGCGAATCCGTATAATAATATTCTTTCGAAATTCATTTTTTATTTCCTTCTTTGAGTGTTTCAATGATATAATGTTTCAATTTTTTTATATCCTCTTCTGCATAATGCGGAAAGTATGTTTTCATTACTATCTCTTGTTCGTCTTTGTTGTTTTGCTCAAATACGGAGGAGATGATTCTCTGGCATTTTGAGGAGCGGCACGTGAAGTCGAAAACGATACAAATTTGATTCAGCATGTGCTATTCTGCTCCTTGTTTGCAATGTTTATCAATCTAGTGCATTGCTGCGTAGTCTTCGCAGCCGCGACCAAGACATAAGTACTCGACAAGACCATTTGTGTTCATTTCGGTTCCAAGCACAATCGGTCCACTGTAGTGATACACCGCTATCAGCGCAGCTATCATTGAAGTGGAAATAAGAATACCAAAAATTGTGATGCAGGTATTTCTTCTTCTTTTTCGGCTTATATATTGTTCTAAAGTTACGTATCCCATCTCGGCCCTCATTCAATTTAAATTGTATATTTTTCATAATAGCGCAATATTTATTTATTTTTCATTAATTTTGACGTCGGGATGTGTTCTTGCTAGGGTCAGGATTCATAACCAGTAGATGACGGTTGCCGCGAGAGCGATGGCTGAGAGAAAGACCTTTGGACAGCGGTCATAGCGGGTTGCCACGCGCCTCCAGTCCTTGAGGCGCCCGAACATGA
>JAUHWR010000002.1 GCA_030427385.1 Alphaproteobacteria bacterium
TATCGCTATTCGAATCGGGTTGCAAGTCTTAATCGACTTCCGCAAACCCTTTTTTGCGGCCTTATCCACAGTAATACATAGACTTTGCGATATCATATTATGCAGACTCATATTTTTCCAGAAATGAACACGCCAGGGGGAGGGCGCATAGCTTCCCCAAAACTCAGACAGTCCATAGAACAGTGCGAAGATTTCGCCGGATTAGAAGAAAACGTCAATCGTTATGATCTTCTTCTCTTGGTGAAAAGGGCAGGGAAGGTCGCCGGCTTTTCACCCAGAATGATCGCTCTGCTTGATTATTACATGAGCTTTACGCGCGATATTGACTGGGAGGAGGGGGCTCGCCCGATCGTTTATCAGTCTTTGGCCAAAACAGCTCTTGATATGGGCGTCTCAGAACGCCAAATTCAAATTTTAGAAAAGCAGCTTTTCGAAGTCGGCGCCTTAACATGGCATGATAGCGGCAATCACCGCCGTTATGGTCAGCGCTGTGACGAAACAGGGCAAATCCTCTTTGCCTATGGCGCTGAATTAACGCCTTTGGCTTACCTGAAGGCCGAGCTGCAAGACAAACTGCACGAAAAGCAGCTCTATGATAAAGCCTGGATGGAAACAAAACGCCAGATTTCATACTACCGCCGTCAAATTCGCGCCATTTTACTGGAAGCTGAAAGCGGGGCAGGGGAGTCTGAGGACGGTTTTAGCCTCGATGAAGCCGAGTTGATTGATTTTTGCGGCCGCTATGAGCAAATTGCAGTTTCCATTCGGACCTATATGGATTTAATCGCCCTTAGAGAACTTCTTGATAAGCACAAGCATCTTCATGAGATGTTGAGCGCAAAAGTCGCCGAACATGATCAGAAGGCTCTTAAATGCGCAAATAACACTAAATTGTCTGAAAAAGATTCATCCAAGGACGATTCAAATGACGCCCACTACAAATATACAAATAAAAAACAACTTAATAAATTAAGTACCAGTAGGACTTCGCCCAGTTTCCTTCAGGAAGGAGTAGCCGAGCCTTCACAGCGTCAATTAGACATCGGTGCAAAAGGTGAGGGGAGCAAAAGGAATGAGCGAGAAAAGGAATCATCAGACGACCAGTCTACCATTCTCTCAACAGGTCTTCAGCACATTACCCTAAAACAGCTCTTAAATATTTCGAGTGATCGTTTAAAAGCGCAGCTTCCAGTCGAGCCAAGACCAATGAACGCGAGTGATTTTGTTGAGGCTGCTTACCGCCTGAACCGGACTTTGGGGATTTCTCAAAATTCCTGGGGGCATGCGTGTATGACGCTGAGCCGAATAGGGGCCGCCGTATGCGTGATATTGACCGATCAGGCGAATTTGCGCGAGGAAAACCGTGTCATGAAGCCCGGCGCTTACTTCAATACGATGGTCAATCGTGCAAAATCAGGAGATTTGAAGCTTCATAAATCCGTCATGGGCATGATCCGCCGCGCCAATGACATCGAGCTGAACGACAATCTTGATAAAAAGGCTGAAACACGCGGGCAGGGGAGCTATTAGGATGATTGCCAACATCTTTTTACAGCCCAACACGCTTAAATGTTCTTGCAATGTTCTTTCTTTTGCAGTATTTGTGAAAAATGCTCAGATTGATAGAAAACCACCAGACCTTGGCGTTGCACTCCTTCGTAGTGCCTTGCGGCTTTCCGAGTCCTGCCGACGATCATTTGGAGGACAATATCGATCTGGTTTCACATCTTGTATCAAGGCCGTCCGCGACTTTTGTGATGCAAGCTTCCGGCGACAGCATGGAAGGGGCAGGGATCTTCACAGGCGATTACGTTGTGATTGATAAAAGCGTTGAAACAAAGCCAGGCCATATCGTTGTTGCCGTTTTAAACGGTGAAATGACGTTAAAGCGGTTTGAAAAGCGAGAAGGGCAGTATCTTTTGACCTCCACCAATCCCCGAAAATATAAGCCTATCGAGCTGAATGAGGATAATCCTCCTGAAATCTGGGGCGTTGTGGTTGGTGTTGTGAGGAAATGTGTCTGAGCATATTTTCGCGCTGATTGATTGTAATTCCTTTTATTGTTCCTGTGAGCGCGTGTTTCTGCCCGCTTTAAACAATAAACCCGTTGTTGTTTTATCCAATAATGATGGCTGCGCGATTGCCAGAACGCCCGAAGCCAAAGCCCTTGGGATCAAAATGGGCACGCCTGAATTTATGATCCGCAAGGATAAAACCATGCGCCAAACCCATATATTTTCCTCGAATTACACGCTCTACGGCGATATGTCGCAGCGGGTTCAGGATGTTGTCAGGGAATTTGCGCCGGAATGTGAGGTTTACTCGATAGACGAATTATTCGTGAAACTGGAAAAGTATAAGACAATCGGTGTTATTGAACACGCCCGCGCCATGCGCGACGCTGTTTTAAAATGGACAGGCATTCCGACAGGTGTGGGAATTGGGCCAACCAAGACATTGGCGAAAATAGCCAATCACCTTGCGAAGAATACGCCGGATTGCGGGGGCGTTTTCTCCTTGATGGAAGAGGGGGCAAGAAACCGGATTTTAGATGAGTTCCCGATTGAAAAAATGTGGGGGATCGGAAAAGCTAGCACCGCAAAATTAAACGCTATGGGCATTCATACCGCAGGACAATTACGGGATATGCCCGCACGCCAAGCCAGACAATATGGAACTGTTGTAGCCGAGCGCACAATTTTGGAGCTGCGCGGTATTTCCTGTATTCCTTTGGAAGAAATCCCGCCCGTTCGTAAAGGCACAGCCGTGACCCGATCATTCGGCAAGCCGGTGACATCTTTAGACGAATTAAAACAAGCCATCTCGACACACGCGGCGCGCGGGGCAGGAAAAATGCGCCATCACGGCGTTATCGCAGGCCGCATCCGTGTGTTTATGCATACCAATAAATACAGAAACACACCCCAATTCTATGGCGTAGAGTGCGGATCGCTGCGCCCGTACACCAATGATACGCGCCAAATTATCCGTGAAGCCATGCGATTGACCGAGATAGTCTTTCGCGGCGGCATCGAATACGGCAAATGCGGTATCATTTTGGAAGACCTGCTTCCGGCCAGTGAAAAGCCGCAAGATTTATTCAGTGAAGACCTGCCGCATAGCCCTAATTTGATGAAAGCTTTGGACAGTATCAACAAACGTCATGGCCGCAATACTTTGCAAATGGTGGGTATGGGCATGAATAAAAAATGGAAACAGCGCTCTGAGAAACGCTCTCCATGTTATACAACGCGCATTGATGAGGTGCCTATAGTCAGAGCGATTTAACGTCTTTGTTCAATAATCTGGCTATAAATTAACCTTTAAGTTAATTGTTCTTGATAAAATTTAATATATAAGTTAATATTTGTTAGATTTAATTAATCTATAGGTTAATAATATGGATAGGACGACAGCACGGAAAGCCCTTGA
Source organism: Alphaproteobacteria bacterium (assembly GCA_030427385.1). Classification (GTDB taxonomy): domain Bacteria; phylum Pseudomonadota; class Alphaproteobacteria; order Micavibrionales; family Micavibrionaceae; genus JACKIP01. Next base: position 3,433 of record JAUHWR010000002.1, read on the forward strand.
TAGCAAAATTGCGTCCCTGCCGCCATTGCAGAAAATGCAAAGGCCGCATAAGGGATGGATCAGGGCGGTTAAAGAAGCTTTGGGGATGTCTTCAAAGCAACTGGCCGCGCGCCTTGGTGTTTCTCCGCCCAGGATCACGGCTTTGGAAAAATCGGAAGTGGAGGAAACCGTGACTTTAGCCAGTTTGCGCCGCGCTGCCGAGGCGCTTGATTGCGCGCTCGTTTATTCCTTTGTGCCCAAAGGCTCGTTTGAAGAGGTCTTGCAAACACGCGCGCGGCGCATTGCCGCTGAGATTATCGGCAAAGTCGATCACACGATGCGATTAGAGGCGCAAAACCTGCAATCCGATAAATTGAATGAAGAAATTGAAAATTTGGCCGCGCAGATTTTGCGCGAACAGCATAAGATTATTTGGGATAAACGATAATGAGTGATGATTACGGGCGTATTTTTGAAGAGCAGGACGATGCCACAGAGCTTGCCGAAGATGAAAAAGAGGGGTTAATTCCCTCCTATATCTCAACGCGCGGGGAGCTTAATCAGGCCGAGCAGCAAAACATCGTGCAAGGCGAATTATGGGCTTTTGTCAAGAAACGTAATCCGCTTGATCTGGCATTTTTGGATACGCTTCATAAAAAAATGTATGGCGCGGTCTGGGAGTGGGCAGGATCGTATCGCAAGACGGCCCGGAATATCGGCATCGATGCTTACCGGATTCCCATGGAATTAAAGCAGCTTATTGATGATACGCAATATCAGCTTGATCATAACACTTACGAGCCTGATGAATTGGCCGCGCGGTTTCATCACCGGCTTGTATATATTCATCCCTATCCAAACGGCAATGGACGGCTCAGCCGTCTGGGCACAGATATTCTTCTTCATTATATGGGGCAAGATCGATTCACCTGGGGAGCAGGGGATATTACAAAAAAGAGTGATGTTCGCACCCGATATATCACTGCCTTAAAAGCAGCTGATAATCACGATTATTCCCTTCTGTTGGACTTTGTTCGCTCCCATTAGGGCGTTCCCCGTTTTTTTAAAACGGGTCAGGCTTCACTCGCCCAGGCTCCCGGAACCACTTTAAGAAAAAAGCGTTTCGGCCCTTCGGGTGACAATCCTTAATGCGGGCTTAATTGAGCATTCAAAAGACGTTTTCCACTTACGTCAAAAGCGTCACTTATGGTTCATCTGACATTTAGATACTTTGTAAGACTAAGGATAACAAGGGCTTTCAGGGTTTTTAATTGTCAAGAGATGCCAAATAATGAAACATGTGTCAGTTCTGTTTTGTCTTGGCAAGTTCCGTCAAATCCCAAAGCCAAAAAATAGAAAAAATGACGGCTTTCACGAAACTGACGTTTCGCAAACCTTCCGCAATTTTGTCGATTTTTAGCCCTCGTCCTTCTTCGAAGGATTTGGGTTTGACCTCTCATGCCGCTTTTCGCTCGCCGTTCCTGCTCGCCCCGAAAAAAGTATGTTTCGGGGCGATATTTAAAGAGAAAGGAATTGATATGAGCCAAACAACAAACACCAGTAAAAAATCATCACTTCGCAAAGAAGATTTAATGCAATTCACAGGGAGCGAGACTTGGTATCGCCATAGCCTGTTTCGTCAATTTCTCTATACCGATGGGGCGCAATATGTCGCTGAACAAGGGCAAGCCTATTGGCTGATTGATAAAATCATGGCCTGTCATGCCAGTGTGTCCAAACTGGCAGGTGAAGAGTTCTGCGTCTGGGATTTAAATCTCAATGAAGACGGGGAAGGGGCAACGCTTATTTGCACCGATGGAAATGAAAACGAACTTCACCGTGAAAAAATTCCATTCACCGATTTTCCGCTCAAGACCATCCGCTTTTATTTTCAGAATAAAACCCTGTTTTTACCAAGCGAATATTAAAGCGTCGATGGCATCACAGAAGCCATTCGCATGAGTGGCTTCGATGATGCAATCCCGCATCACTTTAAAAACAGCAAAAAAGGAGCTGATATTATGAGCACTCAAATTCTTAAACTTGGCCAAATCAAAACCTCAAAGGATAATCCCCGCAAAGGCTTTGATCAAAAATCAATCGAAGGACTGGCGCAATCCATTAAAAATGATGGCTTGCTTCAAAATCTAATCGTTGTCGCCCCAACTTCCAAACGTGCAAAACATACCATTATTTGCGGTGAAAGACGCTTTCGCGCACTGAACCTGCTTTTAGAGCGCGGCGATATTGACGCTGATTTTCCGGTTAATGTCGAAATCAAAGAGGGTTTAAGCGAAGACGATATTCTACGCATGGCAACAGTTGAAAATGTCCAACGTGAAAATCTTAGCCCGCTCGAAGAAGCCCAAGCCATTGCAACGCTGATTAAGGACGGTGAAAAACTGGATGTGATTGAAAGCCAAACAGGGCTGAGAACAAGTACAATCCGCAGACGCTTGATGCTTTTGGAATTAAGCGAAGATGTCACCCATGCCCTAAAGACCCGACAAATCAATCTTGCCCAGGCCGAAAGCTTTGCGCTTGCATCACATGATGAACAAAATGCGATTTTAGAGCGTGTTTTGCGAGGGTGGTGCAATAGCCCAGAAGATATTAAAGACGCCATTTTGGATGAAAAGCCCAATGTCGCATTGGCAATCTTTGATATTTCCCTTTACACAGGCGAATATACCTCCGACCTTTTGGCCGAGGATAAAACCACCTATTTCAATGATGTCGAGCAATTTGAAGAACTGCAAAGACAAGCCGCTGAAAAACTGGTGGACGAGTTTTCTCAAAGCCATGATTGGGCTGAACTGGAAGAGGGGTATTTTTCATCATGGCAGTATGAAAAGGCCGAAGATGAAAAAACAGGCGGTGTTATCGTCAATATTCGCCCTAATGGTGAAGTTGAAATCCATAAAGGACTTATCAAGCCAGACATCGATGAATCCAATGTGGTGGCTTTAAAACCTAAACCCAAGGCAACATACGGCAAGCCATTGGTGCGTTATATGAATATGCACAAGGCCGTAGCTGTTCAAAATGCTTTGATTGGCAATCCCCGAAAAGCCAAAGAGATATTGGTCGCCAAAAAGCTTGCTACATTTACCGAGCATCCTGCCTTGCGCTATTTTGATGATGGAGCGTCAAAATCGGCATCATTGGACGCACTCAATGCAAAAGCAGGGGTTCTTCTGGGGTATTTCGGCAAAACCGAGGACAGCCCGACATGGCAGGATGTAAAGTCTCTATTCCAGTACGATGTGCAAGAAGCCTATTATGCGGTTCAATCTCTATCGGACGAACAGTTAGAGGATATTGCCCTTACATTAGAAGCCTTGGAGTTTGGAAGCACCTATCTTGATACGCTCGATATTTATGAAGACAGCGTGTCCAATCATGTTGCACAGGCTTTAAGAGTTGATATGCGCGAGAATTGGCGTCCTGATGAAGCGTTTTTGAAACGCCGTAACAAGGAACAGCTTTGCGCTATTATCAATGAAGCAGGGTGTTCATTAAAGTTCGGAAACGGGCAGGGTTATAAGAAAGGGGAGTTGGTTGAAGCTATGTCAAAGCATTTTGCCCATGTTCTCACCCTTGAAGCCCCAAGCGCGGATGAATTGAAGGCGATCTTCTGGATACCAGAAGCAATGCAGTTTCCTGCCATTGACCCTGACAGAGTAGAGGAAACACCTCAAAATGATGAAGACGAGGCGGAAGCAATCGCGGCTTAAAATTTTAAATCCCTGCGCTTTTAGGCGCAGGGATTTCTTCATTTGATTAAAACTAGGATAATTAAAGCAGATATGATACAATTATTGTATGATTTATGCTTAATTAATGTTTTGTGGAGATAAGAATGCCCAATATCGATTTAGGTGATCCGTATGAATCATACGTCAAAGGTTTGATTGGTTCAGGATTATACAGCACATATGCCGAAGTGGTGAAAGATGCTTTGCGCCTACATATGAATAATGAAACGCCTTCAAAACAAATGGCTTTTATTCATAGCGCCATTATGGAAGGGGAGGCCGATATTCAAGCAGGCCGCACTAAAAAATATTCGCCCCAAATGCTGGATAAGATTACAGAGGACGTTTTAAAAGAAGATGTCTGAAAACTACCAAATCGAATTTTCTGCGCGCGCGGAAAAAGATTTCAAATCCATTCAGCGATACACGCTCAAGACCTATGGTGAAAAACAGGTCTGGATTTATACAGGGATGCTGAAAGAAGCATTACGCAAACTCGAAGAAAACCCGAAATTATATGGTCATGTGCGCCCGGACATTCCCCAAATCTACCGCGCTTACAAAGTTGGTGAACATAGCCTGGTTTATCGTATCGAAGATCAAACTGTATATTTGATTGCGATTTTACATGGCAGCATGGATTTTACCTCTCAACTCAAAACTTAGATTTTTTCATTTTTCTAATATTCCAAGACGATTTACCTTTTTAGGACTTATCGACCAAACAGCCTTATGCCTTTCAAGATTGGGCAATTTAACTGACCTGCCTTCGCCTATGCTTCAAGAATAAATTTCCCCTTTTCGCGTTCGCTCACATTCCTCGCGGGGACAAATTTATTCTGTGACGCGTCGAAGCCGGCCAGTGAATTTTTATGCCATCGTAAAAGGGCAATAAGGTGTTGCTCTAGTGATAATCAAGAAAAGGAAAATACAATGTCAATTATAGCTAATATGAAAAAACAAGAGAATGGAAGTTTTGAAGGAAAACTGAAAACAGCGACCTTGAATTTACATCTCAAATTACAGCCTATCGGTGATGCTGAAGCTAACGATAACAAGCCTGATTTCAGAGCCAAAATCGGAAGCTTCGAAGCAGGGGCAGGGTGGAATAAGATTAGCGATAATCAAAATCCATATATCTCCGTTCAGATTGATGCGCCGGAATTTCCAAATCCGATTTACGCCAATCTGGTTCAAAAAGACGACCAGTATATTTTGATCTGGTCCCGCCAAAACTAACTCAAATTAGCCCCTCGCAATGAGGGGCTTTTTCTTGTTCGAAATGCGCTCTTATCGGAAATGATGAGGGCGTTTTTTGTGTTTTGAATTTACAGCCATGAACAGCCTGAAGACTGGATATGTTGAGAGTGGATAGGACAGCGATTGAATAAGATAGTGGTGTGTTGTTGTTAAGTAATAGGTTAATGCAAGATAAAAGATATAAATTAAATTTATATGAATGTCTTGTTATTATTGTATAATTTACACGTTTACAAGTCTTGTAATAAGGTAAAATAAATTGTATAGTAAGAGAGTGAATTATTGCCTTTTTGGCGAAAAGCGGATGAGAAGAATTGATGTTTTTAGATCGGATCAGTGGTGAGAGTTTTACGGGGGGCGATGGCGTTTCCCGGCCATTGATCGTGACCAGAGATAGCCCCAGAAAAGCGTTCTTTAAAAAGCTCAACCGTCACGGCGAAGTGAAGTCGGGTGCAAAGAAAATTAAGCGCAGATCAGGATTGATGCGCGGCAATTCATTTGCAGGTTTGGCGTCGGCGCAGCGCGTGGTCGTGAAAATCAATCCGGTGAAGAACAAGACCAAAGGTGTTGGATCGGGCGCAAATTCAGGCGGTCAAAATCTCTATCATCACATTCATTACATCAGCCGAAACAGGGCAGGGGAGGATGGTGAAAAAGCCATCCTGTTTGATGCTAAAAATGAGGATTTGGGGCGTCAGGATTTCTTCGAGTTATGCAAAAATGACCGTCATCATTTTCGGATGATACTCTCGCCAGAACGGGGTGATGAGATCGAAGATTTCAGAGGCTATGTTCGTGAAGTCATGAAGCGTGTCGAGGGCGATCTCAAAACCAAGATCTCATGGGTGGCGGCAGTTCATTACGATACTGATGATGTTCATGCCCATGTCATTATTAGAGGCAAAGATGCCCGCGGTGAGGATTTGGTGATCGGGCGTGATTACATCGCTTTTGGCATTCGCGCCCGCGCGCAGGAGATTGCAACCGAGTTATTGGGCGAACGTTCAATCGAGGATATTCAAAAAGGATTGGAGAAGGAAGTGGACGCTTTGAGGGTCACTTCTTTAGACCGCTTCATTGAAAAGCAGGTCGGTGACGATCATGTGGTCGATGTACGCAAAGAAAACAACTTCGGCAAATCAGCGCATTATGAATCTGTTCTGAAAGGGCGTCTGCGTTATTTGGCCTCAAGCGGTATGGCGGTCGAAAATCCTCCGGGCGTTTATACTTTGAAAGAAGGATATATGGATGTTTTGGGCAGCATTGCCACGCGCAATGATGTTATTAAAAAGCTGTATGAACGTGTTGAGGGCTTGGATGATCTGGAGGTCTATTCCTTAAAAGCAGGTGAGGGGCAGGTCATTGAAGGGCGGGTATTGGATAAAGGACCAGCCGATGAGCTGAGTGATAAGAAATACATCGTTGTTGAATCCATATCAGGCGGCAAGCATTACGTGCCTGTGGGCGAAGCCTTTAACTATGATGAGGTGAATAAGCGCGGTTTGGTAAGGGTGCGTCCATTTGATCATTCTACAGGCAAGGCCGATCACAATATCGCGCTGATCGCAGCCCAGAATGAGGGTATTTATGATATTGAGAAACACCGTGCCTATATCGTAAAAGAGCAGTCTTACATTGATGGAGACGTTCGCGAGCCTTACTTGCAGTCCCATATCAAACGGATTGAGACACTTGTGCAAAATGAAGCTGCTACAGAATTGGGGCAGGGGCGTTATCAAATTCCTGATGATGTGATCGAAAAGGGCAAAGATATCTCTGCCAAAATCAATGCACGCGAGAAAAAGCGTTTCTATCCAAAGCTTGATATTCTCTCATCCCATGCGCCGGAAGATATGGTGGATGCGAAAAAGAAGACCTGGCTGGATAAAGAGCTTTATAAGAGAAGCAAGGGGGATCGCAGTGTTACCGATCAATCTTTAGAAGCATCGCTTCAAAAACGCCAACAATGGCTCGTTGATAACAAGCTTGCAATGATCCAGTCCAATGGTGAGTTTGCCATGAAGAAATCAGCGATGCGCGATCTCAGCGTTATGGAAGTTCATGAAGAGGGTAAATTCCTGGCTACAAAAGCCGGCCTCACCTTCAATGATAAAAAAGTATTACCTGAGCAGGCTTATACCTATCTTGGCTATACCGAGCTTGAGACAGGAAAATGGGCGGTTGCGATGCGCGGGAAAGAATTGCAGATGGCGCGGATTGATAAAGCCCCCGAACTTGAAAAAGGGCAAAAGGTTCAATTTAGCGAAATCGAACGCGGGCTATTCGAAATGCGCGCCGCCGAACAGCAAAAACAACAAGACAGGCAGCAATCTTCACGCGGGCGTGATGATGATAATGAAATGGAGCTATAAGCATGGCCAAAACCAAACGGGTACAAAAGACAGTCTATTTTGATGCGGAAGTCTGGGAGGCACTGGAAAAGCAGATGAAAGTCTCTCATAATCCCAATGTCTCTGCGATTGTGAATGATGGTCTTCGTTATGCGATGTTTCCTGAACATCGTAATGACCGTGATGCTGATCTTGTAAAGCTGTATAACCAGTTTTCAGCGTCTTTGGCGATGCACCGCAAGAAAACAGCGCGTGATCTGGCGTTCATGCAAGAACTGATTTTAAAATTCAGCCATGAGTTTTTTATGCACCATCCTTCCATTCCAGAAGACAGTAAAGCTCCGCGAGAAGCGGAGGCCAATGCACGGCTTGATGCCTTCATGGAAAATATTGTGCGCAATATGTCTGAATTAAAGCCCCTATCGGATCGTGAAGAGGTTTAATTCATGGCATATAGACGCGTTGGCAATGATTTTATGGATGAAGAGGAATATGAATTCCACGCGATCGGCGTGTGGAGTTTCTGGGTTTTTATCTTAGCAGCGCTCTTTACCGGTTATAATGTTCAGGAGTTTATACCCGATGAGTGGCCAAAATGGGCGCGGTTTGCATCGACCATTATTCCGGCAGTCATCGTTGGCGGTATTTTAGGCGCTCTTGGCATCTTCATCCGTATCGCATTTTTCTTTGCGCTCACCTGGGGCGTGATAGGTCTTGTTCTGTATTGGATTTGGCAGAGTATCTAAAAAATCTTGAATTATAAGCACTTTCAAGATAATTTAAGAAGTTCCCAAAATGGGAATAATAAAGCTTGTTCCCAAAATGGGAATAGTGTATTATTAAAGAAGGTAGCAATGTTGTGAGAATAATATCTCGAAAAACACTGAAGGAGTTTTGGGAGAAATATCCTGATAGTGAGGAGCACTTAAAGGCTTGGTATCAAATTGCAAATGACGCTGAATGGGCGACACCGCAGGATATCAAGGAGCAGTATAGAAATGCTTCGATTTTGAAAGATGGGCGTGTTGTTTTTAATATTAAAGGAAACACTTACAGATTAGTTGTTTGGATTAATTATGAATTTTACACCATCTATATTCGCTTCGTTGGAACACACGAAGAATATGATGAAACAGATGTACAAACTGTATAGGAATAAAAGAAATGAGCATTAAACCGATTAAAAATGAGCAGGATTATGAAGCTGCGCTTGAGCGCATTGAAGAGCTGTTCGATGCTAAGCAGAATACGCCTGAAGGTGACGAGCTTGAAGTGCTTATCACTTTGGTGTCAGCTTATGAAGATATTCACTACAAAATTGATGCCCCAGACCCTATTGAAGCCATCAAACACATTATGGAAGCCAGAGGCTTGGAAAATAAGGATTTGATTGAATTTCTGGGATCAAAAAGTAAGGTTTCAGAAGTTATGAATAAAAAAAGACGTCTCAGCTTGGCTATGATTAGAACGTTGCATCATTCTCTACATATTCCTGCCTCACTTCTTGTGCGTGAATATGAGCTTGAAAAAAGCGCTCGCGTCTAGATTATTTTAGATTTTCTGAAAGCAATGCCAGGACATCTTCATTTTGGTTTTCATTGTCTTCATCAGGGATTGTATCTTCAATGCTCTCATCTTTCTTCACAAACATATCCCTCTGATTAGGATCTATAGCTTTTTGCGCCTTTTTTTCTTCTTCGGTAGGAATATTAAATTTTGGAATATCGTTTTCCATGATGTCCAGTTTCGGCACAATCGGCGCAGCAATCTCGCGCGATTTGAAGTTTTTATCGTTAAAATACTTTAGCTTATCGGCCTTAATAGGGGATGAGGATTCCACCAATATAATTTCCTTATTCTCTGGAAAGTCGCGCATTTCGTGTTTTTCGATCAGAGGCCGGCCACGCTGAGAAACATTATCCATGGGCGCTTCATAGCGCATGGATTTTTTCTTCGATCTGGACGTCACTTCAACGGTTTGTTGGCCGCAGCTTTCAGAGACATATTGCGCTGTTGCCAGATCATTTGTTGCAAAAAACACCTGATGGGCACAGCAAGAGAGAATACCGTTCCGTTTTTCACGGCCATATGTCACATCAAGCCAATTCAAAGACTGCACCACTGCCATAACGCGCACATTATAGCCAGCCAGTAGCGTGAATGCGGTTGTCATGGAATCTATACGGCCTAACATATGAAACTCATCGAGCAGCATCAAAACCTTGTGCGGTTCATCTTCGCCTGGCTCTTTCATCGAGAGCTTGGTGATGATTTGCTCAAAAAATATGCGGAGCAGGGGCGTAAGCGTCTCAATCTGGCCTGTTAGAACGCCAACATAGATCGAGAGTTTTTTGCGGCGTAAATCCTCAATTCTAAAATCTGTTTCCGATGTGGCGGCATCAATCAGGGGGTTATCCCATAGATTGATGGCCTGATTGAGCGAGGATTTTACACCGGAGCGCTCTTTGGCGGCCTTGTTCGCAAAATTCATGAGGGATTTTTTAACTGTGGATGTAAGCTCTGGATGGGTCCCGACAATATGGCGGCATACATCGCCCAAATCGGCTTCAGTACCCAAAAGCCTGTTAATCGCCCCGATTGTTGAAGGCATGGCATTGTTATTCATCACATAAAGCGCAAGGCCGACAAAGAGAGCGCGGGCTTCAGATGCCCATATCGGATCACTTTTAGGCGGGTCTTGTATCAGGATTTTGGCAATGACCTGTAAATCACTGACGCATTGATGCGGGTCTTTGCTTACGGCATCAAGGGGGTTGTAGCGATGTGAGAGGCCATGCTCATCCATTGGCGACCACATAAAGACATCGTGACCATGCTCTTTTCTGAATCCGGCAGTTTTTCTGTAGTTTTCATGCTTCACATCAAAGCAAATGACTGACCCCGGCCAATTCAAGAGATTGGGGACGACAATGCCGATACCTTTACCCGATCTGGTAGGTGCCACAACAATACTATGCGTGGGATGATCGCTTATAAGGTAATGGTTTTTAAACTTGCCTAAGATCATGCCGGTCTTCGCAAAAAGCCGCGCCTTCGTGATTTCTCTTAAACTCGCCCAGTGCGCTTTTCCGAAGATATCCTTACCCTTGAAGGCTGTGTCAGAAATTTGACCTGCAATGAATATGAGCGCTAACGCAGGGGCGCCAAAGGCTACAAACAGGCGCGACCCTGTTTGCTCGTCAATCTCATTTCCAAATGTAAGCCAGATGGAGAGAGGATTTGCGTGATCCAAAGGTTGTTTTGAGAGCAGGAAAAACATGAGTGATGCGGCATAGGAATAGAGAATAAGGCCAAAGATCCCGCCAAAGCCGTATATATATTTCATGTTTGTATCGCTCATGAACCCCCCGGATACCAGATTTCAGAGATGATGCGCTTGCCGCCAATGCGCTTGAGCTGAATGACAACATCAATGATCGAGCTGATGTAAGCCATGATCTGGTCATGGGTGAGGCCAAGATTGGCTTGCATTACCATCAAACAGATTTGCTCTAGCGCTCCATGAGGCGTATCGGCGTGAATTGTGGTAATAGATCCCGGATGACCAGTATTAACAGCCCTAAGAAAACTATAAGCTTCCTTGCCGCGCAACTCACCGAGCAAAATGCGGTCTGGGCGAAAGCGAAGACTGGCTTCCAATAAATCCTGAATGGTGACTTTGCTTTGTCCTTGATCGCCCTTGGATGCCAGAAGAGAGACATGATTTTTCTGGGGCGGCATGACTTCGGGCGTATCTTCAATAGTCACAATGCGCTCATGCGGCTCAATCTCTTTTAAAATTGCGTTCAAAAGTGTGGTTTTGCCTGTCGATGTCCCGCCGGAGACAATGATATTTTTCTTGGTGCGAATGGCAGTAGATATAAAGTCCTGATATTCGCCAGCATCAAGATAAGATTGCAGGGTTTGATTAATGTCGGTTTTGGATGCGCTGCTTTCTTTTAAGCTCTCAAAAGCGCCCATTTCCCGATAATCATTAAGGCTTAAATCCCGCATGACTTGCTTTCGGATGGAGAGTGCGACGCCAAAACGGGAAACAGGCGGCGTTGCAAACTGAATACGCTCTCCACTTGGAAGAGACGCCGATAATAAAGGCTTATTGGCGGCAATAGATTGATCGGTGTAATTGGCGACCAAACGGCCCAATCGCCATAGGATATCATTCGTGATGTCTTTATTCTCAATAAGTATCATTTCAGGCTCACCGGCTTTTTCAATCCAAAGCTCACCTGGTTTATTCACGCAAATCTCAGAAATATCGGGATCATTCAGGTACTTCTCGAACAGCCCCATATATTGTTTGAGATAAACGCCGGACTGCTCAGATTTTGCGCTATCTTTATGCTCAAAAGATTGATTGGCGGCTTTTACTGGTTTTTTGTGTGAACTCATCTGGCGCCTTTCAATGTTTTGGGATATTTCCGGCGACTTGCGAGAAATCCAGATCCTTGCCAACAAAGATTTTTATGCGGGCGCCTTGGTGAACATGAACGGTTGGCGGTATTCCAATAGAGTTATCAAGGGCGATTTCGGCTGATCTTGAAAAATCTGTGCCTGTATCAAGGGCAACAGTGGCCTGATCGTCATCATCAATGGCATTCACGCCAATCTGGAGTGCCCCATCAATGAGTGAGAGAAGTACGGAAGAGCCAAAGCGCTCAAAAAAATGAGTATCAACTTCGCCGGCCAAACCGCTGCGGCCTAAATCATCCGTGCCGTATGAGCCGATATTGATGCTTACACCGTCATTTCTGATAAGGCGGTTCCAGATCACAAAAACGCGTGATTGCCCGCGAACAAGCCCTGAGCGATAACGCCCGATTAGCTTTGATCCTTTGGGAATGATAAGGTGAGAGCCATTAAAGGAATAGACATCTTCACTGACAATCGCTCGGACTAGGCCAGGAAGATCGCTTTGAATGGCCGTTTCTAATATTCCGTCAATCAATGTGCCTTGTGTGACAAGCGTATCAAGATTTTGTAGCTGTGAGGCCGTTGCTATTTCAACATCGCTATTCGCATATTGATTGGCAAAGGCGATATTGGGGTCTTGTTCGCCGCCACCAAGAAGTGATCCTGTTCCGCCTTGTGAAGATGAGCCACCTGCAAGATTGGCTTGAGCTGAACCGCTGTTATCAAAGATTATTTGAGGGGAGCGTCTGCGCTCTTCCATGCGTTTCTTTTGTTCCCGCGCCAATCGCAGTGCTTCTTGCTGCATTTGCAGCTCGCGCTGCGCTTCTAACGGATCATATAACTCGCGTTCATCAATAGGCGGGACGAGCTGTTCGAGGGGCACTTCTGCCTGCTGCTCAATTTCAATATAAGGGCCGGACGGGGTGGGCGTTCTAAACTCGATTTCTTCAGGTGTTGTCAGCTCACGCGGGGCGGATTGTTCCATGCCGTCCAAGGCGACGAAGATGATTGCGATAACGCCAACAGCCAGAAACGCAAAGATTCCAAATTTAGACGCATTTGAGCCTTGAGCTATGGTCGGAAATTCACGATCACCATCCAAGGGTCTTGGCTTAGGGTCTTCATCGAAACTATCAGGCGGGGTTTGATCATTCATATCATAAAATCCTTACTCATTCAGGCTCGTAGTTTTGGGGCTATCGAAATTGGAAAAGAGCTGCGCTAAAAGGCTTGGCTTTTCTTCTTCAGCTTGAAGGGCGGCAATATCAGGTTTTTGAGAAGGAACAGGCACAGAAGCAACATCTACCTCTTTAACCTCTTCTAGTTCTGCTATGGGTTCGGGTTCATAGGATGCCGGTTCAATTTGAGGATAAGCATCATTCCAAATACAAGTGGCTGTATCACCGTCTCTAAGCGTGAATTGAGAGCCGACGCCAGAGACAACCAAATATTGACCTTGAAGATTGAAATTAACGAGGCGTTCATTCCCATTTTCATCAACACTAAAGACAGCAGGCATTACATCAAAATCTTCAAACTGGAAGTATGTGAAAACGCCATCATCGAATGCGCGGATGGGTCGCAAGCGTTTTGATCCTGCATAGCTGTAATCAAAATTTAAATCCGAGGCGCTGACATTATCTAGCGGATTGAAATGGGCTTGGGAGACGCTGCCGATAAAGGCCAGCTCTTTGGCGGCTTCATCGGCGTAATGAAATTTCAGGCGGAATGTTAAGTCCGAAGACCGAGGCGAATAGGCATCTCCTGCAGTTACTTCGAAGGTATAAATTCTTTTATCTGTAATAACAGTCATATTGGTTTCGGCATCTTCCTCTAAAGGCTTGATGAACATGATATTGGGCTGGCCGGGCTTCATCACTTGCCACGCTTGCGTATCACCCAAAGAGATTGTTTGAATGCGCTCTTTTTCCGAAAATTCAATCACCGTTGAATAGCCGTAATGCCCTCTGATCTGGTAAACATCATTTTCATGATAAGTAACGACTTTTACGCGGGCGTCGGCGCTTGTTGGTCGTGGGTCTTTACCTGCAAGGGCAGGGGATATTGATAGGCATGAAATGAGGCTCACGCCTAAAAGCAGTTTTTTAAATGTCATCGAACTCTCTCCAATACTTCTGGGTTAATACGGTAATGCGTGACTTGAAAGCCAAGCGGATTAGAAAATCTGTCTTTCATTTGCATGGGTTTTTGCGAATATTGAAATTGGATAACAGCGTTGAAATGCCCTGTTTTTATGCGATCATTTTCTTTGACCTCGCGCATAAAACGCACTGACGCGGTTTTGTCATTAATGAATGAAACAGACTTGATTTTGATGTCGATCGAGGCTTTCGCGCCAAGCTTTCGTGATGGGTTATCAGGGTTCGTGCCTGACCAAAGCTCCTGAAATTCTTTCAAGGCTTCCCCATCGGACATGAGTTCCACGGCTTCATAGTTTTCTTTTAAAATGGCCGGATTATATTGCTCTCGCAAAGATACGTATTTCACAAGATTGGCCTGCGTTACCGCTTCATCTTGTGTGAGATTGCCGTCATAAAGTCCTTTGGTGACTTCGAGATAACCCGTTGTTTGATCTACTGTGACAACATAAGGCTCAAAGGTTTTAAGCGGTAAGATCAAAATCAGCGTCAAAAGAGAGAGCGCAGCGATGCCCATACAGAAAAAAGCCATGATCCAAGCGCGATTGCGCGATAGCAGAGCATTGGCAATGACTTCCTGATCCCATGTTTCGCCTTTTTTATAATATTCCGGTGTCTTTGAATTGGTCACTTTCTAAAATCCTCTAATATTTTTGGCAGCTGTCCGTAAGCGCCCGCCCATAGCTTTTCCTGTTTGAACGGGATGACGGGCAAGGTTGTAGCCCATTACGCCGGCCCGGAATGAGCCTTTGGGCGTTCCTTTGCCAAAACGTGATGCTAATCGTGATGTCCATGCTGCCGATCCCATTGTTGATAGGGATAGACCGCCCGTGACCGATGCCGCCATATTTATAACTTGCATGAGCAGAAGAACCGAGACGATTGAGACAAAGAAGAATGGGCCGATATATGAAAGGGTCTGTGCATCTCCACTTGAATTATTTTCAAGATTTTGAAGGGGCGGCTCTGCAATCGTTAAGAGCAAGGCGAGCAGGGCATAGACGAATATCGGTATGATGGCGTAATTGAGTAGTGTTCGCAGCCAGCCTTCAAAAAGATTGCGCGTATTGGCAAAAATCAAAAGCAATATAAAGAGCGGTCCGATTGAAAGCAGAATAGCGACAGCAATCTTAGCCAATATAATCAACATGGCGGCATAGCCTGTTAAAGCCAAAGCCCCAAACCAGATCACTGCGGCATGAAAATATTTCCCTAAATCCGACCAGCCAGCCCCTTCCAAAATATCACTAACAATATCCATGGCACGGTCATAAAACTGCGAAAGTATCGTGTTGGCCGATGTATCGTCAGTTGCGACCGCATTGGGCGTCGCGTTCGCTGCGCCTGTCATGATTTGGCCGGCCACATCGGACGGCAAATCAGTCGCCATATTATAAACAAGGAGGAAGAACGTATCCCACTCGGTTGCGATTAAGAGGAGAACGATGATCTTTAATGTATTTACGATTAAGTCTGTAGCGGCAAAACGGCCGGAAATAATGACTTTATAGCCAAAAACGGCAATAAAGATGATGAACATCAATCGCCAGAGAAGCTGAACAGTCGGCGTCAGGCTGCCAAACGCACCTTGGACGAATGCGAGAATGACACTATCAATATTGTTGATGAGAGCCTCGATCATTCTTGTTTCTTGCTCCAATCACCCCAGAGATTTTTGCTGTCTTCACGCGCTTTTTTGCGCGCTGCGTCTTGAAGGCGCTCAATAATCAGATCAATTTCACTCCAACGCTTGATAGCTTTGACGTTTTGGGAAGAAATATCACCTAATCCTGCTTCTTTAAGGGAAATTGCAATGAGGGAAGCTCGATCTTCACATTCTTTATATTTTTGGCCGTCTGCGCTTACAGAGTCAGGATTCGCCCACATCTTGCCGCAAAAGCTTTTATAGTTTTGACTTTCGAAGACTTTTTGAGCAAGCGTGTTCGTCTCAACATCCTGCAAGGGATTGTCACCTTGAATGCAAGCACTCAATGATAAAGTTGCTACAGCCAGTAGAATGGTTTTCCTCATGAGTGATCCTTCGTTTTGGCCTTGGTTATCTCTGCCAAATTTATGGGCAACGGATCACAAGGATTGCCGGACAAGCTGGCTGTCTTTTTATTGCCACATGGGGCTTTCTTTTCGCTGTAATGCGAGCAGCCCGAAACGCTAAATGCGATCAGTACAAATGAGAGGGCGAGTAGTTTTTTCATGTGTTTTCTCCTTAATCTGGGAATTCAATGGCCTGCCTTGCGAGGTCAGGGTCATATTGGTTAAATGTTGCCGCGCGGCGGTTTTCCATGAGCTGCGTGTTATCAATGGATGAGTTTTGCTGAATTTGAATGGCATTCAGGCGCATAATCTCATTCATCAAAATACCGTTTTCAGCCGCAATTCTGGCATTGAGATCAACAGATGCCTTTAAATCATCGCTATTGTTCAGCTCGCTCAGTAAAGATTCATAAGTCTGCATCCGCACAGGGATATTATTGTAAGCCTGCTCACTAGCTGCGATTGCGGCATAGGTTGTGCCAGTTCTGCGATCAATGGCTTTGGCAACTTGGCCGCTTGGATCGGAAGCCATGATTGTGGCGCCTGATAAGGGATCAAATTCATTATAAAGATTGCTATAGATATTTTGTGTCCCAAGAGCGCCATTTGGGATAGGCGCGCCGTTAATCATATTAAGCGTGTCTTGCCAGGTATTGGGAAGATATTGACGAAGTTGCTGTTCAAATACCCCGTTTGCTACATCACCCATATTGCGCGTTCCGGTAATTGCATCGGCTTGTCTCACCGCTTCTTCGAGCTGGTCAATCTGATTGGCATAGTCATCGGCCATAGCATCAAGCTGAGCGATGAGCTGCGCATATCCAGAGGCATCATACACAGGGATGCCTTGAGCCTTTGAGGGGTTGGAAGCGAAAAGCACCAAGGTCGTAGCAATGACTGCAATAAGGAATTTATTCACGTTTGGGTTCTCCTTTGAATAAAAAGCCCAAGCCAGTCTTCTGGGTTAGGGCTGGTTTCAGAGATAATTTGATCCATGAGATTGACGCTTTCCGTGCGCCCTGACAAAACGGCGATGAAATCATCCATGCCGCTCAGATCAAGGCGGGCGATTACGGAGTCGCTGCCATGTTTAATAAGAAAGCAACGTGATTCAGGTGATATTTCACGAATGAGCTTGAGTTCGTGATGGGTCAGACCAAAGCCTTTGCAGTAATCTTCTTCGGATGCCTTATTATTGGGCAAGAACACTTGCGTTGGTGATTGTTCGATGATGGTATCACCCACATCCGAATTAAGGGCATCGCGAACCGATTGCGTAGCAAAGCCCAGAATCCCGTTTTGCTTACGGATTGTTTTCATCCAGTCTTTGATACGGTAAGTGAAAACCGGATCATCGAGCATTTTCCAGCCCTCATCGAGCATGATGATGGTCTTTTGACCGTCCATGAGCGCCGAAATCCGATGAAAAATATACATGAGCCAAGGTGCGCGTGAGGTGGCATCATCCAAGATTGAGGTCAGATCAAAGCCAAGCGTGGAATTGCCAAGCGAAAGGGTGTCTTCTTCATTATCAAAGAGCCATGCTTTTTCGCCTTGGCTGTGCCATTTGGCTATTCTGGCTGATAGGGAATACGCGTCCCCTGAATCATATCCTGCCAAAAGCTCTGAAAAATAGCGAAGCCGCCTGTGATGGGGCGGTGTTTCAAAATTGGCTTTGATAGCATCGCTGAGAATATCGCTTTCCTGCGGTGATAATTTAGCCCCGCCATCTGATGTGATAATCAAATCGAGCCAGTCTTTTAGAAAGGCTCTGTTTGCAGGAGTATCTCCTATTTGCAGAGGATTCAGGCCGGTTGGTTCACCAGAGATGACATTGGTATAATCCCCGCCGATTGCTCGAATGAAAATTTCAGCACCGCGATCCTTATCAAAATAGACTGATCTTGGCTTTACGCGCTGTGCTTGCGCCATGAGGAAGGTGAGAAGAACTGTTTTACCAGTTCCGGTCGGGCCGATCACAGTAAAATTGCCAACATCGCGCTCATGGAAATTAAACCAATAAGGCGTTCCAGAGGTCGTCTCTAACCGCGTGATGGCCTTACCCCAATGATTGCCTTTTTTGCTACCTGCCGGAAATGTATGAAGACTGGCAAAGCTGGCAAAATTCTTGTTTGAAATCAGAGAGCGCCTTGCGATATAGCTGAAATTCCCCGGCAGATTAGCCCAAAATGCAGGCTCTAAATTTACATCTTCTCGCGCAGAAATCAGGCCGATATTGGTAAAAACGCTCAAAATATCGCTGATTCCAAAATCGAGACTGTCTTTATTGGGTGCATGAACGGTGAGAGAAATATGATGCTCGCCAAAGGTCGAGAGGCCGGAAGCCAGATCATTACGCGCATCTTGAATATCTAGAATAAGGCTTTCCGCACCGGATTCCGTTGCAATCATTTTGCGTTCAGCTTCATTCATGGCGGAGAGTGAGGTTTGCCGATCGACAAAGCCGAAACTCTGACAAAGAATAAATTCATGGGGCAGGGCAAGCAGATTATCAAGCATCCCCGCGCCTGTGGTGGAGGCATATTCTTTTACGGATAAGACAGCGCCGAGCTTAATGTCGTTTGGTGCAGCGCCTCTTAATTCAAATGTCTCGCGTCCAAAAGAAATGCGCTTTTCGGGTAAATAGCTGGCGATTGATTGTTCCGGCAGTCTCACCTTTTTATTCTCATAATTAATCAGATATGAAAGGAAGGATAGATTTTCCGAATAAAAGCCGTGATCGTCTTTTTGCACGCTGAGCAGCTTGGGCTTATAGGGTTTGAGAGTGGAAAGGATGTTATTGACCGCTTCATTAAGAGCGCGGAGATTTTCAGCCTCATTTTGTTTTTGATGGTCTTTATCAACTTTGGAGAACAATGTCCGGCTAAGTTCAGACATCAGGCCAATTTTACTTTTAGCAGGTCTTCGAATGATGGTTATATATTGCTCATTCACAAACATCTTCTTCGTGCTGAGCTTCTTTTGATAGGTGCGGTCAAGATCGCCGCAGAATTGATTGTCGAAATGGGAATCTAGCTGGTCAAAGACCTGCCTTCGAATAGTGTGCTGATAAATGGCAAAACGGGAATTGCTTATCCCTCTTAATAACGTGGCACGGATATTTTTACTGCTATCTAAATCAACCTGATCGGACGTTTCAAAAGGGAGACCTTCAACTTTGATGATTTTTAGAAGATAGCCTGCTTTGGTTTTGAGCGTAGTATCGTTTAAGTGACGAGAGTAGGGAATGAAGGACTCGACAGAGATCTCACGTTTTGCAACATGACCGTATCTCATATCTTCTTTTCTCGCCGCTTTTAGCATTGAGGATTAATCCTTTCATGGTTTATAGCTGTTTGATTTCCAAAACGCTCTGTTTTGTATCGGGCCACACCTCGTTAATTTTGTAATGTATATGCTCATCCAGTGAGGCTCTTTTTCCGTCAAAACATACGCTGCGATATGGAGCGGAATGCAGATGCTTAAGAAAAAGAGGGCTTTGCCTGAGAGCGAAGCAAAGGCAATCATTCCAATCCCAAAGAGGATAAAATTGATCCCGAAAAACTCCATGGGCACGCCTAATACAAGTGGCGGTCTTGTCATACCGACAAATAGGGGATCTAAATCTTGATTGTCTTTAAACTCCATAAGCGCCAACCCCTTAAAGTGAGCCGGCTATGCTGTCCACAATCGCAGGGGCGCCAAATACGAGAATAATACCGCCGATAACAGAAGCTGCTATCCCCCAAGCTAAACGTCCTGTCATCCAAAGAATACCTAGTCCTACAACCGCTATAATTGCAATGATCCGTGCCCAGGTATTGGTCAACAGATTCATCAAAGCGTTTAGAAAATTTGTTCCTGAATCAAATAGGGCTTGTGCGTGAGCTGCTTCGGGATATGAGACCAGTATCAATGATATTAATAAAAATAAAACATACCGGTTCTTCATAGCGCATCCTTACTCATAATTGAATTTTTACAAATTCATAAAAAGGGACTGTGCAGCAATTTCAACGACTTTCACCTCAAAGTTAATTAATCCAGTAAAATTATACGCATCAGGTTGAATCCCGTTTAGTCAAATAAAAATCCCGATAATGATCTTAACAAAAGCGCGCGCATGTCTTGGTAAAGCTAAAGATTGGGAGACATGCCAAATCAATGATGGGGTTTGATACTTTGGCTGTGCTTGCAAACCACACGAATGGACTTAAAAAATGGAGCAAGCAAAACCAAAAAACACAGATTTCAATGCGAAATTAGGCAAGAAGCTGAGTTTTCTTCGTCAGAACCGGAGCCTATCCCAAGGAGAATTGGGAGATTTATTAGGTGTTCGGGCACAGCAAATACATAAATACGAAACAGGCGAAAACCGATTAACGGTTGAGAGACTTAAAGACTGTGCGGATGTTTTGGGTGTTTCTATGAATTACTTCTTCATCGATAAAAATGGCCCTTTTAATACTGATGACAATGAACTTCTTCAGCTTGTAAGCGAATTTTACAGTGTTCCAAGTGATGTCAGGGTTGAATTTTTAGCCTTGGTGCGAAAACTCCGGCAGTTTTCTCAGCAATATCAAAATTCCTACAATGAAGTGGAGGAGGCAGATTAATGAAGTTTCTCAAACTAACAATTTTGGCTCTTTTGGCTGTATTCGTTTTAAACCCTTCCCCCGTATATTCTGCTAGCCAAGACGCTTGTGCAATTTGGATATGTTTGCCAGGAGGGTTTCCATCTGGATGCAGCGGAGCTTATAGCGAATTTAAAAAGCGTATTAAAAAGGGCAGAGATCCGCTTCCTAGACTATCATCATGTACGACCGGACCGAATGGCGAGAAGATTGATGGTCATTATCAGCTTGGATATGAGAGGTTTGAACCTTGTGACGAAGGTTACGTTCTACGTGAACGCTCGCAAGGTTACAGAGCTATTGAGGGAGCTTGTTATAGGCAATTCTGTGCGCCCTTACAATTTCAGGATAATTCAAGCTGTCAAAACTATACGGCTATTTTACGTCCAAAGCCTTAATACGTGAAAATGTGGGTCAATGGTGATTATTTAGGCCAATATTTTTATCAGTAGGAGTATCTTGCCAGTTATACTGTTACGGTTGATTTTCTAATATATTGATCTTTAATCTAAGTATTGTTAGTTTGAGAATAATGAAAAAGTTTTTGATGATATTATATGTTTTTGCATTTCTGGCCACGTCGATGGCCGGGCTGGCACATGCGGAAACGCTCTGTGATCCGTCATCAGAAATTTGTGCTTCTCAGCATTTAGACAATAATACAGACAATAGTAAGCCTAAAGACGGATGTGACTTAGCTTGTAGTGGCTGTCATGCGCATTGTCACAATCACATTTCTTTTCAAGCGCTTAGCACCTTATCTTCATTGTTTGGTGAAAAACAAAAGAACACTCTTGGTCAGGAAGTAATTTATATTTCTGATCTGGTTTACGGTCTTAAACGCCCTCCAAAAGCTTAAAATCACAGGTGTAGTCCGCCTGCATTTTCCATGCGCTTATAGCTGAGCGCACAGCTTCATATTATCCAAAATCAAAGGAAACAAAGATGTTTAAAGAAAAATACGCGCTTTTTGCGCTTATCATCATGGCGCTATCCATATCCCACCAAGTTCAGGCGCAAAGCATTCTGACGCTGGAACAGGCTTATGCCAATGTCTTGGCGCAGAACCCACAAGTGCAAAGCTATAAAGCCCGCGTTATGGCTGCGGAAGGTCATAGATTGCAAGAGTCGCTTATGCCAAACCCGGAGGCTGTATTTGAAGCCGAGAATTTCGGAGGAGACAGTCCGCGCAATGGTCTGGATGGAGCAGAATATACGCTGGGCGTTGAACAAAAAATTGAAATCGCGGGCAAGCGTTCCAAGCGCGAGCAGGTTGCCTCACTTGAAAAGCAGCAAGCCAGTCAAGAGGCACTTGCTGGTATTCAGGCCACGTTCGCGCAAACCAAGGCCGCTTACATGCGTGTGGCGATTGCACAGGAACGATTGAGCCTTGTCGAGAAACGCGTGGTTTTGGCGGATAAAACGCACACGACTGTTAAAAACCGTATCAGCGCAGCAAAATCTGCGGACATCCAGCACACCAAAGCCGATATTGAAGTGTCAGCGGCGGAAGTGGAGCAGCGCAAAGCTATTAAGGAACTGGATATAGCCAAAACTGAATTGGCAAATTTGATGGGTGTGTCCACGTTGGATGCTGTTATTTCATATGATTTGAGCACTTTGCCTGATGTACCGGAACGTGAGGTTCTGATGCAGGCATTGGAGCAGACGCCGATGAGTACATTAAGCAAGCTTTCAGTGTTGCGGGAAAACTCTGCCCTTGTTCTGGCGCGGGCTAATGGCGTGGCAGACCCGAGCTTCGGTCTTGGTGTTCGCCGTTATAACGAGGATGATGGTACAGCGTTTTTAGCCAGTGTCTCCATTCCAATCACTATTTTTGATCGTAACCAAGGTAATATTGCCCAGGCCAAAGCCAATGTTTTAGCGGCTAAATCTGATCATAGGACGCAAACTCTTAATTTGACACGGCAAGCTGAGGAACTTTTACAAACCCTGATAAGTGCCAAGGAAGAAGTGCTGGCCTATCAAGATGGTATTTTACCTTCTGCGCAGCGCGCTTATACACAGGCCGAGGAAGGCTTTGAGCGGGGTGCGTTTTCATTTCTCGATCTCCTGGATGCACAGCGTACGTTGTTTGATGTACAGGAGAGCCACCTTGAGGCTTTGGCTTCATTTCATGAAACAAAATCAAAAATCGACATGCTGACCGGGGAATACGCACCTATTGCGGCCTCGGTTATTAACACCAGTGAAGAGGAATAAAAAAGATGAAACAGAACGTATTTATATTCTTAATGGCATTGGCTGTTTTGTCATGGCCTGTATCCAGCACTTTCGCGCAAGATCATGGCGATCATGCCCATAAAGAAAACCATGAGCAGCATGACGAAGCCGAAGGTCACGCCCATGATGATGGGCAGGAAGAACATAACGATCACGGCGAAGAAACCGACGATCACGATGAACACGGCCATGATGAGCACGAGGAAGGCAAAACCGAAATTATGCCGGATGCGGCCAAGAATGCCGGTGTTGCCACAGAGAAAGCGGCCCCGGCCACAATCGGCAATGTTATACCTCTGACGGGCCGAATTGTTATTAACCAGAACACACAAGCCCATGTGCGGGCGCGTTTTCCCGGCATTGTCCGCAGCGTCAAAGTCAATTTGGGGGAAACGGTTGAAAAGGGACAGGTTCTGGCAGTCGTTGAAAGCAATGAAAGCCTGAAAGACTATAACGTTACCGCCCCGATCAAGGGCGTTATTCTGGAACGCAATACTAATCTTGGTGATGTGGCAAACAGGGAGCCTTTATTTACGGTGGCCGATTTATCGAATGTGTGGGCGAAATTCCATGTGTTTCCTAAAGATGCGGATATGGTGAAATCCGGTCAGAGCGTTCGCGTTCATACATTGGACGAAGGTAAAACAGGCGCGGCCAAAATTGATATGCTGTTTCCTACCGCAGATGCTTTAAGTCAAACGCTGGTTGCTATCGCGCCTTTGGCCAATGAAAACGGCCAAGGAGGTATGAAGTGGCGGCCCGGCATGACGGTTGAGGGCGATGTGGCCGTATCAGAAAAACAGGTCAATCTGGCTGTGCGCGCTTCCGCCCTGCAAACAATGGAAAACCAGACAGTTGTGTTCGTGAAAAAAGGCAATTCTTATGAACAAATGCCCGTGCAAACCGGCATGAGCGATGGGGAATATATCGAAATCAAAAGCGGCCTGAAAGCGGGGCAGGAGTATGTCAGCGAAGGCAGTTTCATCATCAAGGCTGACATCTTAAAAGCCGGGGCCGAACACGTTCATTAAGAATAAAAGCGAGAAAAATTATGTTAGAGAAAATTGTTGAAGCTTCGATACGCCACCGCTGGCTTGTGCTCATCGCGGTTTTGGGTGTGTGTATCCTAGGAATTTATAATTTCAAGCGCCTCTCGATTGATGCGGTGCCGGACATTACCAATGTCCAGATACAGATCAATACGGAAGCGGCAGGATATACGCCGCTGGAAGCCGAGCAGCGCATTACCTTCCCGATAGAAACAGCGATTGCAGGTATTCCAAAACTGGATTATACGCGCTCAATTTCGCGTTATGGCCTTTCACAAGTTACCGTGGTTTTCGAGGAAGGGACGGATATTTACTTCGCCCGCCAGCTCTTGGCCGAACGCCTGTCAGAAATTAAAAGCGAAATGCCTGCCGGGATCGAGCCTGCTATGGGGCCAATCTCCACCGGACTTGGTGAGATATATTCTTATGTTGTTGAGGCTGAAGACGGCGCACTGAAAGAAGATGGCAGTGCCTATACGCCTATGGATTTACTGACCATACAAGAATGGGTGATTGTACCGCAGCTTCGCAACCTGAAAGGTGTGATCGAAATTAATACGATTGGTGGGTACGAACAGCAATATCACGTTATGCCTTACCCGGAGCAGTTATTGGCGTATGATCTTACGATTGCCGATTTGATCGAGGCACTGGAAAAGAACAACAACAATGTCGGCGCGGGCTATATTGAAAAATATGGTGAGCAATACCTGATCCGCGTTCCCGGTCAGGTTAAAGATATAGAAGATATTCGCCATATCATTATCGCCAAGCGGGATGAGGTCACAATCCGCGTGGGTGACGTGGCTGATGTTGCTTTGGGTTCGCCTTTACGGACGGGTGCAGCCACGCAGAATGGGCAGGAAGTCGTCCTTGGAACAGCCATGATGCTGATGGGTGAAAACTCACAGGCTGTGGCACAGCGTGTCGCTCAAAAACTGGAAATCGTTAATGACTCTCTGCCTGAAGGCGTTCATGCCGTTCCCGTTTACGACCGAACGGCACTGGTTGAACGTACAATCAAAACGGTTGAAAAAAACCTTGTCGAAGGGGCGTTTTTGGTCATTGTTGTTCTGTTCCTGCTTTTGGGGAATTTCAGAGCGGCTCTCATTACTGCATTGGTTATTCCCGTTACAATGTTAATGACGATTACGGGCATGGTAGAAAACAAAGTCTCAGGTAATTTGATGAGCCTTGGTGCACTTGATTTTGGCCTGATTGTTGATGGTGCGGTAATTATCATTGAAAACTGTCTGCGGCGTTTCGGACTGGAACAGCACAAATTAGGTCGATTGCTGAGTAAAGAAGAACGCTTTTCATTGGCGGCGAAGGCCACAACGGAAGTTATCAAGCCCAGCATTTTCGGGATTTTGATTATCACGATTGTTTATATCCCGATTTTCTCGCTAACCGGCGTGGAAGGTAAGATGTTCCACCCGATGGCGTTTACAGTCGTAACGGCGTTGCTTTGCGCGCTTGTGTTATCCCTGACATTCGTTCCGGCGGCGGTAGCGACCTTCATTACTGGCAAAGTGCATGAGAAGGAAAACATGGTCATGCGCGGCGCAAGACGCGGATACGAGCCATTGCTGAAATGGAGCCTGCGCAATCCGGCGATTGTTATTTTGACGGCTGTGGCTTTGGTTTTTGTTAGCCTGTTCGGGGCTTCGCGGATGGGCGCTGAGTTTATTCCAAGCCTTGATGAAGGCGATATTGCCATGCACGCCATGCGCATTCCCGGCACCAGCATGAGCCAGTCGGTCGAAATGCAGTATGATGTGGAAAAGACGGTCGCGGAATTTGCCGAGGTTAAAATGGTCTTCAGCAAAATCGGTACGCCGGAAGTGGCAACCGACCCGATGCCGCCGAACGTGGCCGATACATTTGTTATTTTGAAGCCCCGCGAGGAATGGCCCGACCCGTCTTTGCCAAAAGCGGAGCTTGTTCATCGTATCGAGGAGGCCGTTAGCAAACTGCCGGGTAATAACTATGAATTTACCCAGCCCATTCAAATGCGCTTTAATGAGTTGATTTCGGGCGTGCGCTCTGATCTGGCCGTAAAACTATATGGCGATGATCTAAGCCAGCTTTTAGAAACGGCTCAGGAAATTGAATCCGTAGTTAAAACCGTAGAGGGCGCGGCTGATGTTAGGATGGAGCAAGCTGATGGTTTGCCGACCCTGAGCATCATTCCCGACCGTAAACGCCTTGATCTGTATGGCCTGAATATTTCTGATGTGCAGGACGTGGTGCAGGTCGCTATGGGTGGGCGTGAGGCTGGACAGGTATTCCAGGGCGACCGCCGCTTTGATCTGGTGGTGCGCCTGCCTGAAAAACTGCGCACAGATATAAAGAGTTTGGAAATGTTGCCCATTCCTCTGCCAAACGCGGAGCAGGAGGGCGCTGACGAAACTCCAGATTATGTGCCTTTGAAAGAAGTAGCCGATCTGGATATCTCCTACGGTCATGCCCAGATCAGCCGCGAGAACGGCAAACGCCGCATTTTCGTGACCGCGAACGTGCGCGGGCGTGATCTCGCAAGCTTTGTTCAAGATGTGCAAAAGGCTGTGCGTGAGCAGGTCGATGTGCCTGCTGGATATTGGGTCGATTACGGTGGCACGTTTGAACAACTTATCTCGGCCCGTCAGCGTTTGATGATCGTTGTGCCGGTGGCGTTATTGTTGATATTCGGCCTATTGTTCATGGCGTTTAATTCTGCAAGGGCCGCGTTGCTGGTGTTCTCCGGTGTGCCTCTGGCCTTAACGGGCGGTATTGCCGCGTTGATGCTGCGCGATATTCCGCTTTCAATATCTGCGGGAGTTGGCTTTATCGCGCTTTCCGGTGTGGCAGTGCTTAATGGCGTTGTGATGCTGTCTTTCATCCGTGATCTGGAAGCCCAGGGTAAACCGCAGGAAGAGGCCATTATTGAGGGCGCATTAACGCGCCTGCGGCCTGTTCTTATGACCGCGCTTGTTGCGTCACTCGGCTTTGTGCCGATGGCGTTTAACATCGGCGCGGGTTCCGAAGTCCAAAGGCCTCTGGCTACGGTCGTGATCGGCGGGATTGTGTCCTCGACAATTTTGACATTGTTGGTGTTGCCAGCTCTCTACAAATGGTTTCCGAGCCGCTTTAGTATCCGCCGGAACGGTAAACATTCACTAACACAAAAGGAGACATGAAAATGAAAGCAATCTGCCATACCCTTATAACGCAAAGCAATAAGACATGTTTTTACATGAGAATAAATAGATGAAAAAGTTTTTAATCAAATTCCAAATTCAATTTTTGGCGATTGTTTTGGCTTCTATGGTGATTGTAATTGACCGAGTCACGGAACAGGTTGTTCTGTCTTATATTCGAGATAACAGTGAGATTATCAGGATTGCGCCTTTTTTCAATCTGGTCTGGATAGGCAATGAAGGCATCAGTTTCGGGATATTGCAGGGTCTTCCGTACGGCCAATATCTGATTTCAGTTTTTGCTTTAATGATTACTGGATTTTTCTTTATGTGGTTATTACGATCACGCTCGCTTTGGATGGGATGTGCTTTAGGATTGATTATAGGCGGAGCAGTGGGGAACACCATTGAAAGACTGATGTTTGGTCATGTGATTGATGTTTTGGATTTTCATGTCGCTGGATATCACTGGCCTGCCTTTAATTTAACAGACAGCGCGATTTTTATAGGAGTTGTTCTAATAGTTTTTTACGAGTTATTCAGAAAACCAAATAAACACGCTGGACAAGAGGGCTATTAGTTATGGCAGGTAATTGTAGAGACTCATGTAATGACACGCAATTTGAGGGCGTATCCGAAACCTATAAGAGAATACTGTGGATTATCGTTGCTATTAACTGCCTGATGTTCTTTGTTGAGGTTTTTGCAGGATTTATAGCTGATTCCACGGCACTTAAAGCCGATGCTTTGGATTTCTTAGGCGACACGGCGACTTATGCAATTACACTTCTGGTTATCGGAAAATCTTTAGAGTTACGTGCTAAAGCTGCCTTACTAAAAGGACTGAGTTTGGGCGCGATGGCGCTTTTTGTTCTTGGATTTACGCTTTACAAAGTAATTGTAGTCGGACAGCCGGAGCCGATGACTATGGGTATTATCGGACTTTTGGCGTTTACGGCCAATATGGTTAGCGTTTTACTGCTTTTAAAATATCGCGAGGGCGACTCTAATATTAAATCGGTATGGCTTTGCAGTCGCAATGATGCCATTGGCAATATCGCTGTGATGATAGCTGGTGCTGGCGTTTTTGCAACAGGAACAGTATGGCCTGACATCATTGTAGCTTTCATTATTGCGGGGCTATTCTTACACTCTTCTATAAAAATAACACTTCAAGCTTTATCAGAATTAAAGAAAGATCATTAATATGGGACACGGACATTCACACGGAGATCCTTCAGAAATAGGCGAGAAACGTCTGTGGTGGGCGGTGCTGGCCAATATCCTGCTTACCTTCGCGCAAATTGTCGGCGGGATTATTTCCGGTTCGCTCTCGCTTATTGCTGATGCCTTGCATAATTTTAGTGATGCTGCTTCGCTCCTTATTGCGTTAGTAGCGATCCGCATTGGCCGCAAACCGCCCGACCAGTTTAAAACATTTGGATATAAACGCGCGGAAACCATAGCAGCCCTTATCAATCTGACTACGCTAATCATTATCGGCCTTTATCTTTGCTATGAAGCCGTAATGCGTTTTATCACGCCGGAGCCGGTCGCGGGCTGGACGGTGGTTATAGTCGCAGGAATTGCACTCGTCGTTGATGTGTTTACAGCCGCGCTCACCTATAGTCAGTCGAAAACAAGTATGAATATTAAAGCGGCTTTCCTGCATAACTTGACGGATGCTCTGGCTTCGGTTGGGGTGATTATTACGGGAACGCTTATTTTGCTTTATGGCTGGATCTGGACAGATGCCGCCATGACGCTGATTATTTCTGGCTATGTTTTATGGCAAGGCTTTACTGAAATCCCAAAAGTCATTCATTTACTCATGGAGGGTACACCGGAGGGACTGAATATTGAGGAAGTGGTAGCCGTTATGGAGAGCGATAAAGGTGTGGTGGGTGTTCATCATGTTCATATCTGGCAATTGGATGAACACCGTAATGCTTTAGAGGCTCACGTGGTTCTAGGTGAAAGCGCGGAAATGGATGGTTTGAAAACTCGCTTGAAACAAATGTTGCATGATAAATTTAAGATTGAGCATTCAACTTTGGAATTTGAGAATAAGAGTTGTAAGCAATAGGGCTATATTTTCCATGTGGCGTATGACATCTCTAATCCAAATGCGAAGAAACTATGAAAGCAATATCAAAAATCCATATGTCTTTGCATCTGTTTTTTCTTTATTTCATATAATTCTTTTATACTATTTTCACGTTCGTGACTGATTAGCTGCCCTGGCTTTGCAAGTCTTTCAATCTTATGAAGCTTCTCAACGAGATTTTTCTTTTCAAAGACATTAGTGTATCAATAATTGATTTCATTGAAGGTTCTTCGGCCACTTTGATGTCTTTCCATTTTATATCTTCAATATTCTTGGCAATCTCTTCTGACATAGTAAGAGCTGTAATGCGGTTTAAGTATTTAATAATTTTTGCTTCGTGGCACATTTTGCGAAATTGTCGGGCAGACCGATTAGACATTAGGATTACACAATCAATTTCTTTTCTTATAATTTCAGCTTTGGTCAAAGAAGAGAGTTCATTTATTAAATTAGCTTTATAAATGACAACCCGCTGCGCTTTAAATTCATCCATTGCCAGAGCCTTTGCTAGGTCTTGCGTAATATGCCATCCGCTTAAATAAGTAATTAAACCATCTTCTGGTTTGTAATTATCTCTTATAACAGGCAACAGGCTTTGGGCATCACCGCTTGCTTCATAAATATTATTAAATCCGGCTTCATGAAGCGGTCGTGCAGTTGCTTCTCCGACAGCGAAAATGGAGGTATTTTTATCGATTTTATCTTCTTGTTGAAGTATCTGAACAGAAGCGTGAAAAGATGTAACAATTAATGCTTTCGAATTTTTATAAATATCTGAACTATGTCTGACTGGTGATATATCAAGAACGGGTTCAATAGAGACGCGGCAGCCGATTTCCTCCAGCTGCCGTTTTGTCTCTAGGGATTTGGCGTAGGGCCGAGTTAGCAGAACGTGCATTTTTCACTCCCTGCCAGATTAGTTTTTAACTTTTAATATCGTTAATTGCCGGATTTGACCGTTATTTGTTTCCCACTCAATGCTGGCACCTTCGGATAAACCAATAAGTGCCGCTCCAATAGGGGTAAGAACAGAAATACGCTTTTTCTCAATATCGGCTTCAGAGGGCCATACTAGAAAAACTGTTTGTTTTTTCCCGGTCGTGTCATCGCGGTAGGTAATTTTGGAATCCATCATAACCACGTTAGATGGCATATTATGCGGATCTTTTATATCCGCGCGCCCGATTTCTTCCAACAGCCTCTCCGATGCTGCGGGATTTCGCTCCATAAAGAAATTAGCCATATTGTGAAGTCTTTCATAATCGGCTTCATTGATGATGACTGGGGGTTCAGAAAAAGAGTTAAGTTTGATTGTCATTTTATTTGCTCGCTTTGAAATAGTGGTATGAGTTCAAGAGACTTTTCTTAAAAGCCTCTCTAATTCATTTTTATTGTTATTTTTTTTGAGTGTGTTTGCCCCGGGGATTTAAGCGGTAATTGCGTCTTTTATATAGCCCGGGGAGCAGAGCCTGCGAGCAGAGACCCAGCACGTAAAATGAACTTTGCTTTTTTCATTACAATTACCATACTTTTAAATTAGACTTTTGCTGCAGGAAGTCAATCTGTATTCCTCATGGGTTATTTGTAGAATTCAATAAAAAATGAGACGGTGCCGAGCGGCTTTATATGGTGTTTTACCTCCGGCTCAACCACACCCTTATTTTCAGGGCTTAGAATATGCGTTTCTTTATCTTCAATGATGTATTCCAGCTCACCTTCGCTGACGCAGATTAAACCCCATACGCCGCTTTTTGTGTTGTGGTCTTTTAACAGTCCCTTGGGGACAGTCTCTTCTGTAAACACTGGCGATGCGCTATATTGCTGTACATGTTCGGGAAGTGATTTCATTTCCGCATCCTTTCTGGCTTGTAATATAGTCCCAGCTTGAGACTTTCGGCTATACTCTGACTTCTACCAATGTATCGTTCCGCTATAACGGCATCATGAATTTCATGTGCCGTTTCCGCGAATAACGCAAGCCATGTATCAAACAAACTCTCATCAAAATGCGGCAGATCTTTATGTTTCTGCATGGGATTGCCGTGATATCGACCGGAAGTAAGCATCACGGATGACCAGAAAGCATACATGCGTTCCAGATGAGGTTCCCAATCTTGGTCATTTTCACCAATCGCCCCACCAAAAACAGGGCCAAGCTCTGCATCAGCACGCACTTTGGTGTAAAAACGGTCAACCAGCTCTTTTATGCTTTCCTCTGTGATTACATCACCTGACATGCCTACCCTTTCTAGAACAAAACCATGCCGCCATGATTGTGAGAAGCAGCTTGAATATCTCGGCAATAATGTAAAACCAATGATAATGGCCGGGATCGGGCGTGCCGCCGGCGATGACTTCATCTGCGCGCACATCCAGCACGGGCAGTAGCCAAAAAGTTTGAAGCATTACAATGCTCAGCAATAATATTGTCACAGGCCAATTCTGACTCGTTTTGGAAGATAAGGCTGTGAGTATAATGGCCGCGATTATCACGCACCACTCGATCAAATTAAACAAATGAAAGGTGGCTTTACCGACTTCTAACGCTACAGGCATAGTCAAATGAGGCGCTTGGAACTTTACAGGGGTTGCAACAAACGATACACCCAATATTAAACCCGCCCAGATTAAATATATAGCCGGTAAAATTTTATATGCGGCTGTTTGCAATTTAGTTTCATCAGTTAGTGTCATCATCCCTCAAGCAAATAGTAATTCTTTATTCTGCACTGTATCGGCGAGCGTATATTTATTCATAGTGTTGATAAAATTCTGCGTGGCCTCGAACAAATAATGCTTCAGCTGACATGAGCCTGTAATCCGGCAAGTATTGGTCTTGGTATCAAAGCACTCAACCATATTCATGTTCGGTTCTAACTGTTTAATCAAATCACCCAGACGTAATTTTGTAGCATCCTTGGCAATCTTAATGCCGCCACCTTTGCCCTTGGTGGTTTCGATATAACCAAGTTGCGAAAGCCTATGCACGACCTTCACTAGATGATTGCGTGAAATGCCGTAATGATCTGCAACTTCTTTCACACTGGCTGAATTTTCAGCCCGCGCACCAACATACATGAGTGTGCGAAGGCCATAATCTGTAAAGCGGGTTAATTGCATTTTTAAACTCAAACAGGGTTGTAATCTAAATTTCATTATAATATATATTAGAAATACATATTTTAAAAGGAGTTTTCCATGCTGTCTCAACAAACTATAGAAATCGTTAAATCTACGGCCCCAATTTTACAGGAGCATGGCGAAACCTTGACCAAACATTTTTATAAGCGCATGTTCTCTCATAACCCTGAAGTTGCGCCTTATTTTAACCCAGCAAACCAAGCCGAAGGCACTCAGCAGCGGGCATTGGCCGGCGCGATCTGCGCATATGCTGCTAATATTGACAATCTGGAAGTTCTAGGCGGCGCGGTTGAATTGATCGCTCATAAACATGCTTCTCTTATGATTAAGCCAGAACATTACCCGATTGTCGGCGAAAATCTTCTGGCCTCTATTCGTGAGGTTCTTGGCGAAGGCGCGACGGATGACGTTATTAACGCGTGGGGTGAAGCCTACGGCTTTCTTGCTGATATTCTGACAGGCCGTGAAAAACAAATATATGAGGATAACGCCGAAAAGCCCGGCGGCTGGGAGGGTTTTAGAAAATTTATAGTTACCCGTAAGCAAATTGAAAGCAGTGTCATTACATCTTTTTATCTGAAACCAGAAAATGGCGGCTCCTTGCCGGATTACCTGCCGGGGCAATATATTACGGTGCGTATGCCCACGCCAGATGGGTCAACGACAATGAGGAATTACAGCTTGTCAGATAAGCCCGGCCAAGAGTATTTTCGCATAAGCGTAAAGCGTGAGTCAGGCCCTAAAGCAGATACGCCCAAGGGTTATGTGTCCAATAAGCTTCATGACGACACTGAAGTTGGTGATGTGATTGAGGTCGGCCCACCATGCGGGGAGTTCTTCCTGAACCTCAATGACCGCCATGAACGCCCGCTAGTTCTGCTCGCGGCAGGGGTTGGTATTACACCGATATTAAGCATCATGAAGTCCGCTATTGAATCTATGCCGGACCGTGAGATCATACTTGTTCATGGCTGCTTAAATGAAGCTGTGCAGCCGTTTAAAGACACTATTGATGAATTGGCAGAAAAGCACCCAAAACTGAAAGTTCATTATCGCTACAGCGATCCTGAAACGGAAGGCATAAAACGTGAAGGGGATTGCTCAACAGGGTTTGTTGATGCAGCGTTGATCGAAAGCCTTTTGCCGGATCGCCATGCGGATTATTACTTCTGTGGCCCCAAACCATTCATGGTGGGTATTTATCAAGATTTGTTGAAATGGGGCATACCCGGCAACCAGGTTCACTTCGAATTTTTCGGTCCGAAAGAAGAACTGCAAGCAGCTGCATAGCGTGTTTTATGCTACAATGAGTTTATGAATGAAAACGAAAAACCGCCTAGAGATCAAGAACGCAAGCAATCTGCTTCGCCCGTTTGTTATCTGGATCAATTTCCTGGATATTTTGGAGGCGTAGATGCTGGTAAGCCCGATACAGACGATACGAATAAAAAACACACTGAGCAATCGCCAGAACCATAAATTGCTCGATCAATAAATTATGTTTTGTTGAGGTATATAGGAGAGGACATATATCGTGAAAGAAAAAGGGGCATCTACACTGTAAAAAAACATGATCCTAAGTTATTGATATAAAAGAGTGATAATATAATTTACGCATATTTGAAAATAAATAGCCTATTATAAAATTTTAATTATTATTTTTCATAAGATACATTATCATGACTAGCCTAATTCACTACAATATATAGTAAAATATGCTCTAGTTGCCGTAATTAACCTTAGCAGTTCAAAGCAATTATTCAACAGTAGTTAATATTGACATATGTAACCTAATAATATTTATTATGAATAAAGTAAAATCAAATAAAAATTTGAATTAAAAAAAAGAGAGTGTATGACCCAAAAATCTAAACGTAAAATGACTATTTCTTCTGAGTTGAATTCAGCAGTTAGAAACCAAAAATTATCTGCAGATCTAATTCATGAGATAGAAGGCTTTGTAAAGCAAGAATTTTCAACTGAAGAAGAATATTTTGCTATTGTCTATGGATCTTATGCAAAATCTCGCCAAAAGGATACATCCGATATAGATGTTATGTTTGTATCCGACAAAATCGGTGAAGCCAGAATGAATAGATGTATTGATTTTGTTATCGACTTACATCAAAGGCATGGGTTACCCTTAGATACCGAGATCAAATATGAACACAAAGTTCTTATTCCGCTAAGCTTTTTAGCAGATGCGGTTACTGGAGTAGGATTTCAACGCAAGGACGGTTCATACCATATTCCTAAAATTGAAAAGACCAGAGAATGTCTAGAGTCTGAGGCTTTGAGGCAACGCTTTTTGCATGGAATGATGACACATGAGCATATTTTTGTCTGCGGTAATGACCAGTTTTATAATCAGTTACAAGCCCAGGCCACGAAAGAATTGGTTAAAGCCATTACCATGGCGCGCGACGAGCGTGTGGTAACACCGCAAAGCCTTGCAGAGCTGCTGTTGGCCAATGGGCGTGATGAAGGCGACTTTTATCTTGGTTTCAAACAAGACGAGTATTTGTCCCGCCTATGCGCAAACGCTCTAGGTTCAATGGTGAGCGCGAATGAAGCTACTTTTCAAGGTAATCAATACGATCTTTCCGGTCTTTGGGGAATCGAAAATAATGTCGATATCAGACCATCCAATGAATTATAAGGATATTAAAAAATGGAATTAGATAAAGATTTACAAGCATTAATCCAGCGCGAATTCGTGACAGAAGATAATATCGAGGCGGTAGAAAGTCGTTTACGCGATGCCATCAGGCTGGGGCTGGAATTTAAAGCACGTGATCAGGTCGTTAATTACAAGCCCATTTCAGAACTGAAAGAGCTTATTTGTCAGGATATTCCGGAAAACGGACAACCCTATGATGAGGTTTTGAAAGAGTTCGAAGATAGAATTTTAAAGCACGCTACGAATTTTGGCTCAAGAAATTTTATGGCTTTTCCCGATAGTGGTAACGCTGTTTCAGCATTAACTGGGGCGTTCATGCTTAACTTGATGAACCAGAATCTAATCAATTCAAAGCATTGCGCGCCTACGGCGAGTATGGTTGAAGTTAATGTAATCCAATGGCTTCGCGAGCTGGTGGGTTATGATGTAAAAAAAGACACCGATAGTATTTTCGATGTTGGTGGGGTTGTTGTCACAGGCGGTGTTCTTGCGAACTCGACTGCTATGCTGCTGGCAAGAGAAAACCGTTTTCCAGGCACTAAAGACCGCGGGGTTACGTTCGATCCTTCCAGAGTTAAAGTAATCATTCCGGAATTCGTTGAGCATTACAGTATAAGAGCGAGCCTTGGGTGGATTGGTTTGGGCGAACAAAATGTCCTGCGCGTAAAATCAAAGGATTTTAAAATTGATTTAGAAGATTTACAGCAAAAAATCGATGAAAATGAAGGGGTCAATGACATCATGGCAATCGTGGCATATGCCGGAGATAGCCGTTCAATGACGATTGATAACTTTGAGGCGATATCGGAAATTGCAAAAAAACATGATATTTGGTTCCATATCGATGCGTGCCACGGCCTGCAATATGCTTTTAGCGAAAAATTGAAGCCCAAGCTCGGTCCGATTTCATTAGCGGATAGTATTACCGTAGACCCACATAAAATCATGTTTCTCCCTTACAATTTAAGTGCCGTTTTGGTTAAAGAGCCGGAAAAGTTCAAGTCTATTGCGGGTACATCAGACTTGATTATGAAGGAGGATCACGCATTCGGGCAGATCACCCCGTTCATCGGAAGTAAGGCTTTTTGGAGTTTAAAACTCTGGTTTATGTGGAAAACGCTCGGGCAAAAAAATATTGGGCGCCTTATAGAATATCGTCACGGCCTTGCAGAACACTTGAACGATAAATTACAGCAAGATGATGATTTCGAAGTTTTGAACAAAGAGGTAAATATTAATTCTGTTGTATTTATGTATTTACCCACTGGTTATAATAAAGAAGATTTTGATACCGAACAGAAAATTCAACAGTTGAACGCGCTAAATGCGAAAGTTCAAGATACGTTGTTTTGCAATGGAGAGTATTATGTCCATACTTTCTCAATACCGGATCTAGGCAATGTTATGGGTACGGGGCAGGCTATGTTGCAACCCATGCGCTATATGTGTGGAAACCCTGTAACCAAGCCTGAGGATATTGATAATATGGTTGAAGCCGTAAGGGCCATAGGTAAAGAATTAGAACATGAATTCTTTACTATACAACCCGTAGCTTCACCGGGCTTTGATAATGAAGGACTTTCATTTTAGTATGGATATTGATTCAATAAGGCCCGTATTTGTAATTGGCTCGCCAAGATCAGGCACAACTATGCTTGGTCATTTAATCGGCAGTTCACCCAGCATATTGCATATGGGCGAACTGGCTGCATTCTACTTTTCCTGCCATATAGCCCAAAGAGAGTATGAAAATGTACCCTCACGTTACAAAACAGAATATTTGGAGGCTTTAAAAATCCAAAGTAAAGGGGTTGTTTCAGATATTTGCGCACAAAACGATAAGGCATTTTTTGTTGAAGATACGCCCTGGAATTTTAGGATTATTGATGATTTAGAAACATTGTTTCCCAATGCGCGGTATGTATTGTCATATAGAAATCCGGCGGATGTTATCAGCAGTATGCAGGCGTCTTATACATCAGGGTATAAGTGGGCGGGGCCTACAGATTATGAGAGATTTCAGTTATGGGAAGAAAGCTACTCCTGTGCCGGAAAACTACCGCGTGATCGCACGATTTGTTTTGATTATGATGTATTTAAAGCAGATCCTGTATCCGCGTGTACGAAACTAACAATTGATTTGCAGACGTTGGGAATTCCACATGATATAGACCCGGATGTCCTAAAGATTAGATATGCGCAATCGCATGGTACAAAGCCTGTCGAAGATCCACGTACCGAGAGAAAAAACGCATTTGAACGCGCTGCAATATCTGAGCCTGTATCCTTTTTGGAGGACAAGGGGCAAAGGATAAAATCAATTTATGATGCTATCTCAGAAATTGAAAATACTGGTAAGCAAGGTAGTGCTGTTATAGAGGAACAATACGAACTATAAGATATTTAGTTATGTATTTTAAAAAATGTAGGAAATTCACAATGGGCATTTGTAAAGACAAAAATTGTAATTTTTGTAAAATTGTAAATGGAGAGCTTGCCTCTTACAAAGTTTTCGAAGATGAATTATGCGTTGCTTTCTTGCCACTTAGAGCGATTAATCCTGGGCATTTGATTTTATCCCCGAAAGATCATGCGGAAGATTATTATTTATTATCCAATGAATTAACGGTGCATTTAGCGATCACAGCAAAGTTTTTATCCGCAAAAATAAAGCAAAAATTTTCGCCGGTAAAAGTTGGATATGCAGTGGCAGGGTTTGAAGTCACCCATGCACATATGCATATTATACCGCTGCATAATATGCATGAAATTACATCTTCTGCTTATACAGTTATTGAAAACGGCGTGATACAATTTAGGCCTGAAAATTTGTTGAATTTATCGGATCAAGAAAAACAGCAGATTATAAAAAAGTTGAAGGGATAAAATGACAAACAAGTATTTTGTAACAAGCGCGCTACCGTACGTAAACGGTATTAAATATTTAGGAAATCTTGCCGGATCGCTATTGCCGGCGGATCCTATAAAAACACCACCAACAATTCGATCGATGACGATTCTGAAATATAAGTAAGGAGATAAAAATATATGAAACCCGGTTTTGACAATTCTATATATAGAGATGCTGCAAACGCTTACCATGGCTTTGTAAAACAATATGATTTAGATCCTTTTCTAAATCGCTTGAGCCAAGTATTTAATGGCGAAGCTAGGTTTTCGTTATTAGAGTTAGGCGCGGGCACAGGTGTTTTCACAGTTCCACTTAGCTTTATTGCAGACAGCATTGATGCAGTGGAATATAGTGACAATCAGATAACCATTCTTAAGGAGGAACTGGATAAAAATGATATTCAAAACGTAAATGTAATATCAGGGGATGCAAATAAACCGAAGCTGCTTTGTTTGGGTCAAGATTATGATAGTATTTTGTTTACCTTCTCCTTAGACAATATTAGTAATGCTAGCGTATATAACGGTCTTGACGTAACACGCATGCAAAGTCTTATTGAAAGTTACAAGCCTATAATCAAGCCCCAAGGTAAAGTGATTATAATTGGCGCCATGCCGGAGGATACCATCGCCGCAGATAGAAAAACTAAATACGAACAATATCGCTCGGAACAATTTTCAGTCTTAAGTAAGTACCCCGATTGTGCAATAGATATTTTTGATTATGCAGCCAGGTTTGGTAGCCATGCCGAAGCTTTAGGCGCGTTATCCGAAATCGTGCCTGAGGAAAAGGCGCAGGAAATGTTGCAGCAAAATTCAAGCGAGGTTGCATTAAAAGCTTATATAGCTAGTTTTTCCTTTGAGCTTTCTTAAGTTAGATCAAATACCCTAAATATATACATATTTACCAATAAGAATTTAGTACGGGAATCTTGTGATTTTTTATAGTTAATTAAAGAATTATGGGATCTAACCCAATTATTATAGAAGGATAAAAACACTTTAATTCCCATAACATATATTATCAATTATCCTTAACTCTTTGATAGGGAACACAATTTTAGATATAACTTTTAGTGTGATAATGTATCTTATGAAAATAAACTTACATTGTTACTTTTCTATAGATCTATAATTAGCGTTTGGACAAGCTATAAATCCACACCATGCAGGAATCTATAAAACGCCGCGCTTGTTGTGAAGTAAAAACCATCTTCTCTTCTGCACCTGCACCATGTCCCCCATGGGAATTTCTTATTCTAAACATTGAGAGAAGCTCTTCTTTCTCATGATTATTAATAATATAGCCATTCTTTATGCTGTTTAAGTGGTTTATATAATCGGCTGCGCCTTTTTCATTTCCATTGCTAAGATTTTTATTGCCACAGATAATCTTGATCATGCTCTCTAGGGCTCTTGCATCGCCGAAAATCTGATAATGTCCGAACATCGGAGCGCATTCGTCTACCGGTTGCATCAAGATAATCATAGTCCGGATCAATATCATCCGTGATTTCCAACAGAGCCGATAACCGCTTTTTGCCAATATCGGAAATCCCAGCATGGGTTACCGGAAAACAACCGTTTTGTTGAAAGAACTTGAGGAAACACGCGCATTTCAGGCGGTTTACGCCACGGTATTTGTTTGCGATTTCCAGTTCAGCCTGTGATAACGACCAGAAATTACCATCAAGATGTTCTTCGTTCATGCCCAAAACCTCCCAAAACTTGAATGTGGAGATTATTCTTTAGCATATTTGAGCTCATATGACAGCTATGCTCACTTTACCCCTAGATACAGATTGCCCAAGCGGTGATAAATGTAAAAAACGCTTCGGCAAAAACCGATGTAAATAATATTTAGCTGTCTAAGTTATAATTGTTTCTGAAATCTCCAGAGCTGCTTCATCGGTCAAATTTATGACATTTGTTATTGTCGCAACCTGTATGAAGTTTGTGCCATTGGCTCGTCCATCAGTATCAATTGCAACCAAGCTATTTGCGCCTTCATTGGTTATTCGTAAGAAATCGCTAATGACATCTGTAAGCGGATCGTAGAATTCTAGCAAATCTGATACATCAAGTTTATCTTTACCAATCTCAAAGCCATTGATCTCAAACATATTGCCAAATCCCGGCAAAATATCGATGTCAAAAATATCGTTGTTATCTGTTCCCTTATAGAGGCCTGTAACGTTTATTCCGTCATCTTCATAAAGAATAATATCGCGATAATGGCTAATACCGGAGCTATCGGCATCATCGTCATTGATAAATGCCAGATGAGTGATTTTCCCCAATTGATAATCACCAAGCCGGATCGTAAAAGTTTGCCAGTTTCCAAAATCCGTATAGCTTAAATTATTATTAAAATGAGAGTTTGTTTGTGAACCCGTCAATTGAAAGCTCTTCTCAGGCCCATTAGTATGTCGATTATCATTCTCAAAGCCAATGCCCTGAATCTCTCCCATGTCATCGCTGCGGAATGAAAAATTAACCATGGTATGCTCGGTCACATTATAAGTAAATCCTAGCTTTTGCCATGTGTTACCGCTGATTGTGAGTGCGTTACCTTCGCTGTTAAAACTAAGGCCTCCATTTTGATGCTGACCGTAATCATATGCGCTAGTGGAGAGTAAGGATAAATCTGTTCCACTCGGCATAAGCGTATTGACCGATATCACATTGGCGGCGGTCAAATAGTTTTCTTCATAAATTGTAAAATTACGATAGCTACTATTGCCATTTTTT
This sequence comes from Alphaproteobacteria bacterium, assembly GCA_030427385.1. Classification (GTDB taxonomy): domain Bacteria; phylum Pseudomonadota; class Alphaproteobacteria; order Micavibrionales; family Micavibrionaceae; genus JACKIP01. The sequence continues at coordinate 44,118 of JAUHWR010000002.1, forward strand.
GCGCCGCCATCATGATCATTAATAAACGCTAGGGCGCTTACATGACCCGTCAGGTAATCCGAGGCGCGAATGCTAAAGCTTTGCCATTCACCTGATCCATTATAACTATATGTGCGATCAAAATAATTCCAATTATCCTGACCATAAATTTGAATAATATTGGATCCGGTACTATAATTGTTGTCAGTTTCCAAAACAAAGCCTTGAAGTTCTCCCTGGATCGTGGATTTAAAATCAAATTTGATAATTGTTTCTTCCGTAACGATGTAATTAAGCGCCATTTTTTTCCATATATTGCCACTTAGGCTTAGCTCGGTGCCGCCATTTTGCGTTGAAACGGTGCCGCTAATGTCTTGTCCACTGCTGTAAGAAGAAAAAGCAACTTGATCGAAAAGCATCGGATCGGGGGCTTGCACAACAGCTTCCTGCATAACTTCGGAATTAACTTCAAAATAATTTATCAATCCATTTATAGCGCTATTATTCTCACCATTAAGTTCCGGGTTTATATTGAAATGGTAATCCTTAGGCCACCAAGGCCCGGCCCCCCACAAACTCCAACCCAGCCAAGCTTCGGAATTATCTTCCATGAAATCAAAAATTTTCATGACTTCCTTTTGGTAAGCTTCCTTATCTCCGACGCCAATCTCACCTAAAAAAAGTTTAAACCCATTATCTTTTGCCCAATTTGTTATATTTTCTAAACGGGGCGCTCCTGGATTGTCAAAGAAATCATCATTGCTGCCGGTCGACCATTCATCAAGATATTGATGAACGTCAAAAGCAAAGTTATCAACGGGATCGGTAAAATTTTTATAAGCTTCTGCATTGCCACTAGATACCCAGGATTGTGCGCCTGACCAGGCCGTTCCGGATAAAAGAACTTTATTATTAATTCCTGCATCGCGTAAGTCATAAACAACTTCTTGGGATATATCGGCCCATTCTTGTGCTTGAAACGTGTATGGCTCATTCATTAAATTAAGCCATACATAGTCATTTCCCTCAAATTCCTGACCCAGCTTTTGCCACAGATCTGAAAAGGCATCGACAGGTAATTCTTCCGAGCCCACAAAGGCACCTTTATAAAAACCAAAATTATGTAGATCTAAAATAATCGTGCTGCCATTTTCTCCTGCCCATGTAACCGCTTGTTTGATCAAATTCAGATAGTTTGGTTCAAGTTCGCCGTTTAGCTGATATTGCAAGCGTTCCCATTTAAAAGGCAAGCGTATGATATTCGCCCCAACTTGGTCAGACCAATAATCAAATTCACTTTTTCCTGGAAGCACAAAATCTTTCCACAATGTGTTTCCTTTTCCAAATTCTAATCCAGATAAATTAACACCCTTATATTGCATGCTCATATACACCCCCGTTTATTATGGTTAATATATCATCATCTTCTAATATGATTAAAATCGATAGAATATAGAATTGCATTTTATACAATTATAGAAATAATAATGATGATGATATAATGTAATCAGATTTTATATGAACGGAGAGTTTTAAACTTGTATTGCTAATAACGCAATCTAGAAAACAGTCCTAGCTGTAAGCTGATGTACCCCAGGTAGTGATTTTATTTATCTGATATAGCATCTATCAGCGCTGCTGATGCCCTGATTGATGCAAGTGGCGCAGATATACGCCATAATGAAACAAGAGCGTTTTACCCCCCTTCTAGCGTTTTTATTAATATGCCCTCGCCTGAGCGCTTTAAAGAAACACTTGATAAAACTATTACAGAACCCTCTTCCATGAGTTAACGCACTGGACGGGCGCAAAACACCGCCTTGATAGATTTCCATGCGAGAAATTTTCAAAAAGCTATTACGCATTTGAAGAATTGGTGGCCGAGCTCGGTGCGGCAATGGCTTACGCGGTTACAGGTGTTGAAGCCCTGCCCCGTTCAGATCATGAAAATATATCGCGTGTTGGTTAAAAGACTTGAAGGTCGTATCGCAAATTTCGCAAGCGGTTAATTCGTGTTTTTAGTAGCATTTAAACAATTCTAATACTATAAAGATTCACGTAAAATAGGGATGTAAAAGGATAATGCTCTAATATGCTCCATGGCGTAAAGATAAATAACGATAATTCTCATAAAGAGACGCCTGCTTCTATAGGTATTCCAGGGCTCTTAGTTATCCTGTCTATCATATACAATGCAGTATTGGCTTTTGTGAATATCAATATAATGCAAGTTGGCATGGTTCATGTGGCAATAGCCGAATTTGCAATTTTATCAATTGGTATTAGTTATGTTGCTCTTAATAATAAAAAACTCGTCCATCCTTCACCGCACTTTTTATTTTTATTTATTATTATTCTCTTCGCGACGCTCGTAATGGTAGCAAATGGTGAGTTTTACATTAAAATTATCCGGGATATGTTTATTGTTGTCTTTTTCGTGTTGCTTGGCACATTAATGGAAAGACAAAGCCTTATTAAAACTTTTAAGATCTTAACATTATTAACTCTTGGTGTTCTTTGTATCGAGATCATTGCTAGTGAAACCTATCTGAACTTATTTAATCCAGCTTCTTACTATCAAAATACACGCGGAATTGAGCCTTTTATGGACAGTAAGTATTTTAGAAATGCAATTACTGCAGAATCACGTTTTTCCTACAATTTTATCTCTGATGTTAGAACATCATCATTATTCCTAGAACAGGTATCTTTGGCTAATTTTTCAATGGTGTTAATGATTTTTGTGACTTCGTTTTGGAAAAACTTAACCCGAAATGAAGCTTTATTTTTTGTTTTTTCGATAATCTTATTTGTTTTAACAAATGATTCCCGTACAGCATCTGCATTAATTATATTGTTATGGTTAGGATATTATTTCTTTCCCAAATTACCTAAACAAGCTTTTGTCTTAATTTTACCTGCTCTAATACTTATGAGTGTAGCCTTTTTTTATGATCCGTCCATGACAGGTCAGGGGCTTACTAGTGATGATTTAAAAGGCCGTTTTGGCCTTACGGTTGGTAAACTAAGCGAATTAGACTTCAAAACGGCATATCTAGGTAGCCTAGGTAATTCTATAACATCAACGGGCGATAGCGGTTATGCTTATATTATCTATGCAACGACATTATTTGGCCTTATCGCATTTTGGCTTTATACTGCTGTTTTGATGTCTCCAGGTAACCTTGAAAACGCAAGACGATATGCCTACGCAGCGAGCATTTTTATAGCAGTTAACTTGATGATTGGCGCAGCTATTTTTAGCATCAAAGTGGCTGCTATTTTATGGCTTTTGGCTGGGTATTTTTATAAACAATCTTACGAGAAAAAACTAACTGAGAAGAAACAATTATTTTAAGATCTTATAAATAGTTAAATAAAAATGAACCAAACTTTTAACGTCCATCGCCTAACTGGCCCTGACTATGCAAAAATGATTGCCATTGCACTTGTTGTGCTAGGGCATACTTTTCGTGGTCTGGTTAATGCCGATCTTGTTGAAAGCCAAGGGTTTTGGCTGTATTTGGATAGAGGTATTTACCTGTTTCATATGCCGCTATTCTTCTTTATTTCAGGACTATTTATAAGCCACATTGCCCAGCGTGAAACGTTATTTAGTATTGTTAAACGTAATATTATCCTTCTAATAATCCCACTTATTTTTTGGTCATATCTACAAATCGGCATACAATATGCCGCTGGATCTAGCGTTAATAATCCTTTATCAATATACCATGTTATATGGGCACCATACCCTCCAAAATTTCAGTTTTGGTTTTTATCGGCACTTTTTATCATCGCTTGTTTTGCGGCTGCAATTTTAAAACTTAAAAAAGGCCCTTATATACTGGCTATATTATCGATCTCAACAATTATTGCACTAAGCATCGGCCATTTAATGAATGCTGATTTTGCTGAATATAAGCAAGCCGATATAAAATTGGCAGGAGATGCAATATTCTTCATGCCATATTACGCTTTAGGATTGTTCGTACCAGCCATTGCTCTTATTCGAAGAAACAAAGGGTTTTTGCTATCTTTATTTGCATTTTCTACAAGTGTTACAATCTATCTTCATTTTTATCAGGAAGCCAATTGGTTTTATTATCTGTTTTCATTCATATGCGTCTTCACGGCCTATCAGATTGCAGCCTTCGTCGGTGAAAAAGTTGAATCTTATGTGCAAAGCCATGATCCTATGAAAATGACATGGTTGCACAACGCAATTTTGTTTATTGGGATGAATAGTATGATTATTTTTCTAGCGCATGTTATTGCAGAGGCTGGTACACGTGTAATACTTCTGAAATTGGGTATAACAAATTTACATCTTCATTTAATTGCAGGCGTATTTACAGGTTTATTCTGCCCATTACTATTAGTACCTTTAAATATTTTTATATCGCGCTACTTTCCAACAATAACGCAAACCCTGATACCCGTTAAATTTTTCAGAAAGCAAGCCAATGTCTAAAATATTACTAACTTTTCTGGTTTCTATGTTGCTAATATTTAGCTCCAGTGCTAACGCTAAAGAAAATGAAGACTCTTTACCATTAAGAGGAATTAATTTTGTCGGCCCTGGATTTGCCAGTAGCGAAATTCCAGGTAAACTTAATGTGAATTATGTTTTTCCAAGCAATGAGGATATTAAAACTTATGCTGATTTTGGAATGGAAATTATCCGCTTATCATTTCTGTGGGAACGTCTGCAACCAGAGTTAAATGGGCCGTTTAATCAAGATTATTTGCAAAACATTATAAAGGTCGTAAATGAAGCCGATAAATACGGTGTTTATGTTTTGTTAGACGTTCACAACTACGGCAAGTATAAAGATGCTCTAATTGGCTCTAAAGCTGTTCCGCAACAAGATTATGCTGATATGTGGTTTAAGTTAGCTACCTATTTCAAAGATCATGATAATGCGATGTTTGGTTTGATGAATGAACCATATAAGCATAGCCCAAAAGAATGGTTCCCATTAGCTCAAGCAGGATTATCAGCAATACGTGAGGGAGGCGCAAAACAAAAGATCCTTGTGCCATCCACCTATTGGTCAAGTGCCGCAAAATTTACAAGAGAAAGTGGAGGTTTCTCCAATGCCGAGTTATTAAAGAACATCAATGATCCCGAAAATAACTTTGTTTATGAGCTGCATATTTATTTCGATAAGGACTCTTCTGGAACCCATAACAATTGTCCAGGAGGAGAAGAAATCGGTATAAAACGTCTGGAAGCGGTGACGAAATGGCTGAAAGATAATAATCATCAAGCTTTATTAGGTGAGTTCGGAGTTAGCGAAGATGAAACATGCTTGAAGGTTTTAGATAAAACACTGGCCTATATGGATGAAAATAAGGAAGCTTGGTTTGGTTGGACTTATTGGGGGGCAAGCCCATGGTTTGGGGATTACATGTTTAATGTTTACCCACCTGATACAGATAAGTTCCCTCAGGCGGCTATATTGAAGAAATATATCCAAAAGAAATAAAATACATAAATATCTAAAACATTTGTTCTGCACCCTAAAAATCGGACCATTTTGTGTGAGAAAAATTCTTAATTTGTTAAACAACGAAGAAAGAAATTTTTTTATGAAGAAGAATAAATTTACAGATAGTCAGATCGCATTTATTTTACGTCAAGCCGAAGAAGGGACGGCGGTTGCGGAAGTATGCCTAAAATCGGGGGGTATTGGATCAGACATACTAACGCTGGCGCAAGTAATACGGCGGTTTGAGGTGGTCCTACATTGTTGGACCACCTCTTATAATGTAATCAGATTTTATATGAACGGAGAGTTTTAAACTTGTATTGCTAATAACACAAGCGCGAAAACAATCCAAGGTGTAAGCTGTTTAAGACAAGCTATAGTTGATTTATTCTTGAAACGATCTTTCAAAGAGCGGTTCTAAAAGCTCAGCCCCATAAGCAGAAATATGAGATTTATTATAATAGAGGCTGCCCCCATCCAGTTCTGTATGGCAAACCTCATCGTTGCATAATAAAGGTCTGGGATCGATGTAGTGTATCCCGTCTCCTTTGTATATTTCTTGAAATGCGCCAATACCATTATTTAAATCATTTTCATAGTCTTCAATGTCAATGGCATATTTGTTTTCAATATTATATTTTTCTTGTAGGGCAAGCATGATGGGCGGCTCTTTTTTTGCGGTAGGTACATTTTGCAAGATATAGATATCGATGGCGGCCTCTTTTAATGTATCAAGCGTTTTGGCAAGCGCTGCGAATTTTAGGTTCGGATAAAATTCACTATAACCTGGATATTCTGTCGTGCTTTCAATTTCATCGAATTTGTTTGACAGCACTTTCCAAGAGGAAACAATATAAACTTTCTTGATATTTTCTCTGATTAACAAATTCAAAAATGCGTTATTTTGCTCAGAACAATTATATTCATATACAGGATCGTTATTTTCTACCGATAAGATGGGGGGGCAACCGCTGGATGTTAATAAATATCCGTTCTTATTATATTTATTTGAAAGATTAAAAAAGGCGGGTGCAATCGCATCGGCATGGCTGTCCCCCCACAGGGCAAATGTCGGTTTTCCGGCATCTTTATTGGTTTGACAGACATCGGATGAATTAATGTTTGAAATCGAAGGTTTATCACAATTTTCACGGTAAGGGTTAATGTCGTTGACGGATTCAGAGTATTTTAGGATTTGTGCATCATAGCGATCTGGTAAGCCTTTCGTGTAAATGAGCGCGCCGCCGATTAGAGCCATTAAAAATAACCCTGATGCAGAAACGCTCATTATTTGTGAGCGTGATGATAAAATAGTTTTCTTCCGAATGGGTTGCTCGACGAATGCCCATGTTAGAACTGAAAGGGCAACAGCAAGTGCCATGCAACCGACGCCCATCATCAGAGTATAATCATATAAAGGATAAATTGAGTAGTTTGTGAACACTAATATCGGCCAATGCCACAAGTATAGCGAATATGAAATAAGACCGATAAAGACAATAGGTTGGAAGCTTAATATTTTAGATACGAAGGTATCTGTTGTCTTGCTGGAGATCAAAACAAGTGAAGTCCCGATAACAGGTAGTAGCGCTATGTAGCTAGGAAAGAGCATTGTTTCTTTATAAAATACTAGCGCAATGAAAATTAATGAAATACCGAACAGAGAAAGTGACTCTTTCATTACTTTTGGAAATGGTTTTGTAGGAAAATGAACCGCAACTAAAGCGCCGGCTATCAATTCCCAGCTTCGAAAGGGAAGTAGATAGAACGCAAATCTTTGACTTATTTCTACATAATATAGACATAGCGCCAACGACATAAAAAAGCCGAGCCATAAAATCAGTGCAAACTTATTTTTCAGGAATTTACTAATGATCAGCATGCCAAGGGGGAAAAACATATAAAATTGCTCTTCTACCGCCAGCGACCAATTATGAAGCATGGGTTTAAGATCATTCGTTGTATCGAAATAACCACCCTGTTTTGCAAAAAGAAAATTAGAACCGAATAAGGACTGGGAAGCCATTTCCTTACCTAGTTGAATAAGATCAGATGGCAAAAATATGATGTAGGCCGCAATTAAGGTACATAATACAACCACAAACGATGCAGGAAGAATTCTTCGCGCCCGGCGCTCCCAAAAATCGATGAAGGAAAAGCTGTTGTTGTTCAGGCCTTTCAAGATGATGGACGTAATCAAAAAGCCGGATAAAACAAAGAATATATCAACCCCCATGAATCCACCCGGGATAAATTCAAATTTGGCATGAAATAACAAAACTGATAACACGGCAACAGCTCTTAATCCGTCAATTTCAGGTCTGTAATATAATTTGGACAAAAGATTTCCTCTTTACTTGGTCAGATTAGTGTCACGAATAAAATCAATATAGTTATATTTTGAGAGAAACTATTAATCATATTTACTATATTTTTCATTCACATGGATACAATATTTATTTAATCAAACTAGTTAATAATAATGAAATCAAAAAAATACAATAGGTTTTAAGTATAGTGTGATGATTTAGGCTCAGAACTCTCTACGCATACAAGAATTTCAATCAAGTGATGAGTTGATTTCTGAAAGTCTATTATTTAACTCAATCTTAATAAAAATTTGGCATAGTGAGCGATTTAAATAGGTTAACAAGAAAAAATAGGATATTTAACACATGATAATTTCTGACATAAAAGAGTTTCAAACGATGAAACAAAACGCCAAAGAGCGGGCAAAACTTGTTATGGACGAAGTTAAAACTGAAATGAGTCCAAAATCTTTTGAGATGTCAGGATGGTCAGCCGAGAAATGGGAAGAAGAAACCACAAAAGTTTTTTATGAAAGTGAAATTGATGCAAGGAAATATATTTCAAAGCCAAGTTCAAAAGATTGACATTTACAGGGCTGCCAATCTTTTGCTTAAGAAGCATGGCAATGAAGCTCTCATAATCGCACAAGAAAAAGAACTCTCCTTCATGGAAAAACAGGATGATGCAGGGTCAAGCCTATGGCATAAAATCGGGAATGCTGTAAATTGGATGCAAATCAATCCAGACCTATCAGGCGAAACTTGCCATTAATCATTATTCTTGTATGCTTATTTTTTAGTAATTTTGCCCTAAGCGATGTCCCAAAAGATTTTCCATCACAGGCTGAATTAGAAACATTCAAAGACAGACAGACCGAAGAATTAAATTTTGAACGCATAATTGACGGGGATACGTTTGCTGCCTCTGGAAAAAAAATTAGGCTATGGGGAATAGATGCGCCTAAGAGGGGTGATGAAAATTACAATCTCAGTCCCTTCGCTTTAGAACACTTTGTGAGTAATTATATTCTATCCTGCAAATTCATAGAGACGGACAGATACCAAAGATATGTCATGCAATGCTTTGCCAATGGAGAAGACCTAGGCTCTATGATGGTAAAATTTGGTTTTGCGAAAGATTATAATAAATATAGCGGTGGGTTTTATAAGCAGGAGCAGAAATTCGCACGTGAATAAGAGTTAGGGATTTGGAAGCATTCTGAATAACTAAGGTTATTGCTTAATGTAAAACATCAAAATGTACAAATAATTGTCAAAAACGATACAATTAGTTTTGTAGTATTTGGTAATAAATTATATATTTATATCAGTATGTTAAAGTACCTTTATCAAGTAAAAATGTAAAATTAAAACTAAGGCTTTCAGCCTCGCTCAGGTCAAGCGCTTAATCTAAAAATTAGAACGAATATATTCCTGCTTTTTCAGCTCTGCGTTTGAAAATGCCAATAATATTTCGCCGATTTTTTCGACAAGGGTTTTCTCCAAAACCTTCATCGCTTGACCTTTGCTACCCGATCCTCGCCGGAGACAAGGTTGCATGACGCAACCCAACTCTCATTAAAAAGGATCAACAAAATGAATAAGAACGATGTTTACCAAGATGTTACAAATAGAATTATAGATGCACTTGAAGCAGGGCTTAATGGAAAATTTGAATTGCCATGGCATGGTGTTACACAGTTGCCCGAAAATGCTTTAACGGCGAAACGCTATAAAGGCGTTAATGTTCCCCTACTCTGGGCTTATCAAATGAGCGAAGGCTTTCAATCTGGAATCTGGGCAACATACAAGCAATGGCAAGAACGCGGCGCACGAGTCAAAAAAGGCGAGAAATCTGCACAAATCGTTTTTTGGAAAATGCTACAACAAGAGCCAAGCCAGGATAATGAAGAACAATCACAGCGCATGTTTGCGCGTTGGTCACGCGTATTCAATGCTGATCAGGTGGAAGGGTTTGAGCTAGACGCGGATTTTAAGCCCTCTGACATTGCTTCAATAGGCGCAGCAGATTCTTTGATTGAGGCAAGCGGGGCCGATATACGCCACGGCGAAATTAAGGCTTATTACTCCCCTTCTGGCGATTTTATCAATATGCCCTCGCCCGAGCGTTTTAAAGATACCGCTGACTCTACGGCCACGGAAAATTATTACAGCACCCTCCTTCATGAATTGACTCACTGGACAGGCGCAAAGAATCGTCTTGATCGTTTTCCATCTGAAAATTTTAATAAATTTGATTATGCTTTTGAGGAATTAGTAGCAGAATTAGGGGCGGCTATGGCTTGTGCATCAACAGGAGTTGAAGCCCTGCCCCGCGAAGATCACGCTCAATATATTGCGTGTTGGCTCACAGCCCTTAAAGACGATAAGAAATTTATTTTCTCGGCAGCGTCTCACGCGCAAAAAGCCGTTGATTTTCTATATAGCTGTTCTGAAATGCGGGAGGAGGCATAGCCGCCCCCTCCTCTATCCAAGTCATTTGAATATTTTTAATAGAGATTTTTTTTAAATTGCGGAATATTGAGATATGAAATTATGCCTTTTTATAACTTGCGGGTTATTGGCCGCCTCCCCTGCCCTTGCGAGCGCGTGAACACTGACCGTTATAAACGCATTTTAGCGCGCTGTTACGTTCATGGTGAGGACGTTGCCGCATTAATGGTTGGTGCCGGCTTTGCCTTTGATTACCCGCGCTATAGCAATGGCGCTTACGCAGAACAGCAAAAAGCCGCGAAGAATGAACGCCGCGGCTTGTGGTCAATGGAATTTGAGTTTCCCTGGCATTATAAGAGACGAAAATAAGCCCCCTGCCCTACTCTGCTTTACCCGAATAATTTTTTGAAAATCCCTTTGCTTTTTTCAGCTTCTTCTTGCTCTTTGCGCTGTTTTTCCATTTCCTGACGTTTCTTTAGAGCTTCGCGGCGCGCTTCTTCTTTTTTGCGCTGTTCTTCTTTTTGGTCTTCGAGTTCTTTTTTCAATGCCAAAACAGTTTCTTTTAAGTCCGATTGGTCATCATTAGATTTTGAACCGCGCTGATCTTCGAGCAGGCGTGTGAAATTTTTAATGCTGTCACCCTGATTGGCCAACTGCTCTTTCATATATTCTTCAAATTGTTTGGCTGTTTCGCGCTCGCGCTTTCTTTCTTCCTGCTCTTTTTTCAGCATTTCCTCCAGATGTTCTACTCGCTTTTTCTCAGCCTCAAGGCGTTCCTGGAGAACGGCATATTGCCCCCCTGCCCCATTAGAATCGCTAGATTGACGTTCCTGACGTTTTTCAACATCCTTAGAATCGTCCATACTGTCAGGAGATTTGAGTGTTTTGTATACACGCTGCAGCTCTGCGACATTGATCATTTTTTTATCTTTAGGGCCGGTTTCGAAAGACAATGTGCCAGAATCAATGTCGTTGTAAATTGTGGCACGGCTGACACCGGCCATCTTTGCTGCTTCTGTTATGCTGACTTGTGACATTTGACACTCCTTACGGTTTTAAACATTCCTGACACACATAAAAATAGCAAATAACGTCTAATGTGTCACCTAGTAAAATAACGTCAAAAGTGTCAGGTGTGACGTAACTATACAGTATTTGACGTCACTATATATTCTAACGATGTAAATAATCGTCATAAATGTAACTGTAAGTTACGTTACATAGCACTAAAGACCTTTGTATAGGCCAATTAAAGTTTATTAAAGTTACATTCTGACGTTTTTGCCTGTCAAAAGTGTCGATTGCGTAAGTTACGTGCTTCTGGTAACTTAAAAGTATTCCGATTCTCTTCCCTGGGGAATCAAAAATCTTCACTTAACCACAACCTATTAGGAAGGAGCGCATCAACAGTCTTTTAAATTTCTCCGGATAAGGAAAAACCGCCGTTGGCGCGGCGGTTTTTAAACTTTGAAGGCGATACCTTCTCTCAAATTCTTAATTACATGGTATCGCTATTCGAATCGGGTTGCAAGTCTTAATCGACTTCCGCAAACCCTTTTTTGCGGCCTTATCCACAGTAATACATAGACTTTGCGATATCATATTATGCAGACTCATATTTTTCCAGAAATGA